>JBFWPD010000109.1:0-10055 GCA_050250175.1 Vicinamibacterales bacterium | reverse complement strand
TCTCGGCCGAGAGCATCCCCGCGCGCGGCTCATGGACGGCGCAGTGACCCGGTGGCAGCGTGATTGCCGGAAATCGCGCGCTGATCTGCCTCGCGTCCAGCAGCTCGTATGGCAGGTGGAACTGATCGGCGCTGGCCCTGGCTCCGGTCACCACCGCGCCATCCGGCGGACCGATCATCAGACCGCCAGTGATTCGGAGGATCTGCTCGCCGGACTGTGCCTCGAGCTCGCGCCAGAGCTCGTACGCCCGGCGGACCAGCGGCACGTAGGCGGGATGCTCGAAGTAGGCCTCGCGGATGATGCGCGTTTCCCCGTGCGACGAGCCCAGGCGATGCGGCGGGACGTGGCGATCGAGCAGGAGCACGCGCCGGCCCCGTGAGGCCAACCGCCATGCTGCCGCGGCGCCCATGACGCCGCCGCCTGCGATGATGCTGTCGTACACAGGGACGCGATCATAGTGGACCTCGCGTCGCGAACCGTTGCAGCAATTGACTCAGGAGAAGCGACTCGAGGCGAACGCCTCCTGGCGAAACACGGGCGTATGACCTGCCCTGTCACGGGTCCTTCGTATCCTCCGCAGGATGAGCGAGAGGAGTGGAAGCGAACCGGGCATGGAGTGGTTCCGTGCGCTTCTCGACACGGCGCCGGACGTCTACTTTCGATACGCACTGATCCCGGCGCCGGGATTCGTCTATCTGAGTCCCTCGGTGCAGACGCTCACATCGCACACCAGCGACGAATTCCTTTCCGACCCGTCGCTTTGTGTGACGCTCGTGCCACGCCCCGATCGCAGGATCCTGAGGCAGGTGCTCCGAGCGCGCCGCGCTCTCACCGTGACGCTGGGCGTTCTCAATCGAGGGGCATCGATTCCGATTGAGCTTCGCACCGTTCCCGTGATCCACCGCCGGCAGGTCGTCGCGGTCGAAGGGGTGGCCCGGCTCCTCTCGTCGACCTCCGCACTCGCGCCGCCGGCTTCATCGCCGGAACCACCGACGCAGCAGCGCCTCGCCGCTCTCATGTACGAGGTTCACGATCTGCTTCATCGTGTATTGCCTCCGGCTGCTGTTGCCGGACGGTCGGAGCGAGTGGTGCGTGTGGGCGATCTCGCATTCGATCCGGAGCGGCTCGCCGTCACGGAGGCTGGTGCTCCGGTCGCCTTGACGAGCCGCGAGCTGCTGGTGCTGCGCTACTTTCTTCAGCGTCCGGACCACGTCGTCACCCGGACGCAGCTCCTCGAAGATGTCTGGGGTCACCTCTACACGGGCGACGATCGCACCGTGGACGTGCACGTCTCGCGTCTCCGGAAGAAGCTGCCGTCGCTCAGGAGCCGCCTCGAAGCGATCAAGCACGTTGGCTATCGCCTCGCCCTGGAGAGCGAAGCGAAGATTGCCAACTTTTAGGCTGCCCGCAATTCCTCGGCAATCTCAGCTGCATAGAGTCGGAGCCCTCGACGCGATGTCCGCGCCGGGTATCTCGCGGGAGGCTCCGTGTTCCGACATCTTGTCATTGCAGTGGGATTCGTCCTGGCGACGTCAGTCGCCGCCGCCGCGCAGGAGTTCGAGAAGGGATGGCTCGACGTCAGCTTCGGCGTCGCCAGCGCGGCAGAGAAGGAGTTCGGGTCGGCGCGCGTCATCGTGATTTCGCAGGAATTCGGCGGAGGCGCTGCCGCCTACGGGGTTCCGCGCGGCGGTTCGTTCGATGTCGGCGGCGGCTACATGTTCAACTCGCGCGTCGGGCTTGGCGTGAGCCTCGCCGGCACAGCGCACGAGGACACCGCCGGCCTGGCAATCTCCATTCCGCACCCGCTTGTCTTCAACGCTTCCGCCAGTGATGCGACCGTGACGAGCGGTGTTCTTACCCGGGCCGAGGGCGCGTGGCACATTCACGCGATGCTCGTGGCGGCCCAGACGCCGCGAATCCGGTTGCGTGTCTTCGGCGGACCGTCCTACTTCCGCGCGGAGCAGGAGACCGTGTCGGGCATCGAGTACGACCAGGTCTTCCAGGTGTTCGGCCGTGGCAATGTCGTAGACATCACTTCCTACACGACGTCAGAGTCGGTCGGCACTGGATGGGGAGGCCATTTCGGCGCCGACGTCGCGGTGTTCTTCAATCGCGTGTTTGGTGTGGGCGCTGTGGTGCGGGTCAGTCGCGGCTCGGTGGAGATCGCCGACTACGGCCCGGCCCATGACATCAAGACGGGTGGCGTGCAATTCGGCGGCGGATTGCGGCTGAAGTTCTGAAGGGTCAGTCGCGCAACCAACATTGAGCAGGGCACGGCGGTGACAAGGGACGTCCTTATGAGTCCCCTGGGCTCGAGCTCTTCGAAAGCTGCTGGATCGCGCGCAACTGATACAGCACTACTTTGGCTGTGGCGTCTTCCCGAGTACCTCAGTCACACCGAAAGCTACGCGATCGATCCGACGTGCTCCTCGTACGTGCCCTTGACGTCGACGACGCGTCCCCGCTCGAACTGCCAGACGCGCGTGCCGACCTCTTCCAGAAGATCCTGGTCGTGGGTGACGAGAAGGATGGTGCCCGCGTACTTCTGCAGGGCGACGTTCAGCGCGTTGATGGACTCGAGATCCAGGTGATTGGTGGGCTCGTCCAGCACGAGGACGTTGGGCCTCTGAAGCATCAGGCGGCACAGGAGCAGCCGCGCCGTCTCGCCGCCAGAGAGCGCTTCGGTCGGCTTGAGACTCTCCTCGCCGCTGAACAACATCTGGCCGAGCAGGCCGTGGATCTCCTGCCGCGACGCATCGGCATCGAAGCGGTGCAGCCACTCGACGACGGTCAGGCCGCCCTCGATCATGCCTGTCTGGTCCTGGGGAAAGTAGCCGACTGACACCTCGTGGCCCCAGCGCAGCTTTCCGGCATCGCGGTCACCGGGCGCCGCCGGCATCTCGGGCGCGTCCGCCAGCAGTGCCTTGAGGAGCGTCGTCTTGCCGGCGCCGTTTCTGCCGACGAGCACGATCTTCTCGTTGCGATTGACGACCGCGGTGAAGTTGGAGACGACGGAGGTCTTCCCGAACGCCTTGGAGAGGCCGTCGAACTCGAGCGCCACCTTGCCTGACGGCCGCTTTGTCGTGAACTTGATGTACGGCCGCTGGATATTGGAGCGGGCGAGCTCGGTTGTCTGCAGCCGCTCCACTTCCTTCCGGCGCGATGTCGTCTGGCTCGCGCGGGTGCCGGCGCCGAAGCGGGCGATGAAGTCGTTCAACTGCGCAATCTTCTTCTCGCGCTGCTCGTTGTCGGCGTCGATCTTCGCTCGAATCTGCGTCTTGGCCATCACCATGTCGTCGTACCCGCCGGTATACGTGATGATGGTCTGGTAATCGATGTCCGCGATGTGCGTGCAGACGCGATTCAGGAAGTGGCGATCGTGCGAGATGACGATGAGCGTGCCGTCGTAGCGATTGAGAAAGTGCTCGAGCCAGTGAATCGAGTCGAGGTCGAGGTGGTTCGTAGGCTCGTCGAGCAGCAGCGCCTCGGGGTGGCCGAAGAGCGCCTGCGCCAGGAGCACGCGGACCTTCTGCCCGCCCTGCAGCTCGCTCATCGTGCGCTCGTGGAGCGAGTCGTCGATGTCGAGGCCCTGGAGGAGGACCGCGGCGGTGCTCTCGGCCGAGTAGCCGTCTTCTTCGCCGACGATGCCCTCGAGCTCGCCGAGACGCATGCCGTCTTCGTCTGACAGCGACGGCTGCTCGTACAGCGCGTCGCGCTCGGTCAGCGCGCCCCAGAGCCGTCGATTCCCCATGATGACCGTGTCGAGGACGCGGCAGCTGTCGAAGGCGTACTGATCCTGGCGGAGCACGCCGAGCCTCCTGGGAGCGGCGACGGTGCCGCGCTGCGGCTCGGACTCGCCGGTGAGCAGCTTCATGAACGTGGATTTGCCGGCGCCATTCGGACCGGTGAGCCCGTATCGCCGCCCGGCCGAGAAGGTTGTCGTCACCTCCTCGAAGAGGACCTTGGAGCCGAACTGCATGGAGACGTTGCTGACTGAGATCATGAACCTTCTAGTGTAACAGCCGGTCCGGGTGGCCCGCGACCATCGGGCGTCGGAGACGAGGCATCTCGCGCTCGCGTCGCCTGACCAGGGCTGCGGATGTCCAGTGTCCTGTCGGTTCAACTGGCCACGGCGAAGGACGCCTACTTCGAGGACACCCAGGCGGGCGCCCATCACATGTGCTGAAGGCTCAACAACTTCCGCACGCCGATCCCTGGTATCGCCCTTGCCTGTTCAACTGTGGTTGATCCAACCAGCGGGTCACAACGTCCTATAGATTGTTGCGAGGCTGGCTGGACGGCGATTCGGAGGCATGTATGAAGAAGGCGCTACTCATCTTCTTGCTGATCGGCGGGTTCGTAAGCACGGCCGGCGCTCAACAGTCGGACCGCGTCCTGTTCGACAGAGTGTCCGACCAGGTCAACGGCTACGGGCAGTTCACGATCTTCGACAGCGTCTATGCCCAGATCGAAGACGGTATCGTCACGCTGTCGGGCAAGGTGACGCACTCGTACAAATCGTCCGAGATCGAAGAGCGGGTGGCCAAGGTCAACGGAGTGAAGGAAGTGCGAAACGAGATCGGCGTGCTGCCGGCCTCGCCGTTCGACGACAGCCTGCGGGCGGAGATCGCACGCGCGCTGTACGCGCATCCCGTGATCTCTACCTACGGCCTCGGACCCAATCCTTCGATCCACGTGATCGTCGAGCATGGCCGCGTCACGCTCGAAGGCGTCGTCAACAACGACATGGACAGGAAGATCGCGGAGTCGATTGCCCGGTCCTCCCTTGCGTACTCGGTGGTGAACGACCTCAAGACTCCGGACGAGGTGAGGCAGGCGATTCGGCAGCTGTAACCCGCCGGTCGAACACCTGCGCTCCGGCGAGTCCGCACGGTCCGCGGGCTCGCTGGAGGAGCACGACATGGTCTGCCCTCGATAACCCTGCCGCGGCCGACCTGGCTCAACCAATCCGGCGGTCTCCAGAGCGGCCGCCTGCCCAGGAACCCAGGGGATCGTCTCCCCCATGCGGGCCCCGCGACGTAGAATCTTCAAGGGCGTCTGGGCTGGCGATTCCGGGTGGCCACGAACAGCCCCAACACCGACTCAGATCAATCGAACGAGCGCAGGCGCCGACGCGAAGCGTCGGACGAAATAGCAGTCGCAGACTGCGACGGAGGAAAACCTTGTCAGACGAATCCAAGTGCCCGGTCCCGCACGGCGCCCGCGCACACATGACTCACGGGTCGCGCGGAAATGCGGAGTGGTGGCCGAACCAGCTGAACCTGAGATTGCTGCACCAGCACTCCTCGAAGTCCGATCCGATGGGTGAGGAGTTCGACTACGCGAAAGAGTTCAACAGCCTCGACCTGCAGGCGGTGATCAAGGACCTGCACGCGGTGATGACCGATTCGCAGGACTGGTGGCCCGCGGACTATGGCCATTACGGCCCCTTCTTCATCCGCATGGCGTGGCACAGTGCGGGCACGTACCGCATTGGAGACGGCCGCGGCGGCGCCGGTTCCGGCCAGCAGCGATTCGCTCCCCTCAACAGCTGGCCCGACAACGTCAATCTCGACAAGGCACGCCGGCTGCTCTGGCCGATCAAGCAGAAGTACGGCCGGAAGATCTCGTGGGCCGACCTGATGATCCTGGCGGGCAACGTCGCGCTCGAGTCGATGGGATTCAAGACCTTCGGCTTCGGCGGCGGCCGCGAGGACGCGTGGGAACCGGCGGAAGAGGTCTACTGGGGAAGTGAGACCACGTGGCTGGGCGGCGACGTTCGCTACCCGCAGGGCTCGGCGGGCGTCGAGCAGGAAGCGGGCGCGGTCCTGCCGTCCGCCGACGACCCGTACGACCCGATCCACAGGGGCAACCTCGAACGGCCTTTGGCCGCCGTGCAGATGGGCCTGATCTACGTCAACCCCGAAGGTCCGGACGGCACTCCTGAACCCCTCGCCGCGGCGCGCGACATCCGCGAGACGTTCGGGCGCATGGCGATGAACGACGAAGAGACCGTCGCGCTGATCGCCGGCGGCCACACGTTCGGCAAGACGCACGGCGCCGGGCCCGCCAGCCATGTCGGCCGCGAACCGGAAGCCGGCTCGATCGAGGAGCAGGGCTTCGGCTGGACGAGCACGTTCGGCACCGGCAAGGGCGCCGACACGATCAGCAGCGGTCTCGAAGGCGCGTGGACGACGACGCCGACGAAGTGGGGCAGCGGCTACTTCGACACGCTGTTCGGTTACGAATGGGAGCTGACGAAGAGCCCGGCGGGCGCGCACCAGTGGAGGCCGAAGGGGGACGCAGGCGCCGGCACGGTGCCGGACGCCCACGATCCGTCGAAGCGGCACTCGCCCTTCATGCTCACGACCGATCTCGCGCTGCGGATGGATCCCATCTACGCGAAGATCTCGAAGCGCTTCCACGAGAATCCCCAGGAGCTTGCCGACGCATTCGCCAGGGCGTGGTTCAAGCTCACGCACCGCGACATGGGGCCGGTCTCGCGCTACCTCGGTCCGCTCGTCCCGAAGGAGACGCTGTTGTGGCAGGACCCGGTGCCTGCCGTCGATCATCCATTGGTCGACGACCAGGACGTCACCGCGCTGAAGGGAAGGATTCTCGCATCGGGACTGTCGATCGCCCAGCTGGTCTCGACGGCCTGGGCCTCTGCGTCGACGTTCCGCGGCTCTGACAAGCGCGGCGGTGCGAATGGCGCGCGCATTCGCCTGGCGCCGCAGAAGGACTGGGAGGTCAACCAGCCGGCCGAGCTCGCGAAGGTGCTGCAGAAGCTCGAGGCAGTCCAGAAGGAGTTCAACAGCGCACAGTCAGGCGGAAAGAGGATCTCGCTCGCCGATCTGATCGTGCTCGGCGGGTGTGCTGCCGTCGAGAAGGCCGCGAAGAACGCGGGACACGACGTGAAGGTGCCGTTCACGCCGGGGCGCACGGATGCGTCGCAGGAGCAGACCGACTCGAGCTCGTTCGCTCCGCTGGAACCGGCGGCTGACGGATTCCGCAACTATCACAGCAACGGTCATGCGCTGTCGGCGGAAGAGCTCCTCGTCGATCGCGCGCAGCTCCTCACCCTGACGGCGCCAGAGATGACGGTCCTCGTCGGCGGCCTGCGCGTCCTCAAGACGAATGCTGGCGGCTCGGCGCACGGCGTCTTCACCAGAAAGCCAGAGGCGCTGACGAACGACTTCTTCGTCAACCTGCTCGACATGCGCACGATGTGGCAGCCTTCGCCCGCGGTCGACGGTGTCTTCGAGGGCCGCGACCGCACGACCAACGAGGTCAAGTGGACGGGCACCCGTGTCGATCTCCTCTTCGGCTCGAACTCTCAGCTTCGCGCACTCGTTGAAGTCTACGCATGCGCGGACGCGAAGGAGACCTTCGTCAGGGATTTCGTCGGGGCCTGGAACAAGGTGATGAACCTCGATCGCTTCGACGTCGCCTGATCTCCCGTGCGGAGGGATGGGCATCAGGCCTCTCCCTCCGCTCACCCTCCAGAAACCTCGCCAGTAGCCGGGCTTCACGTTGACGCCTTCCGCGGACGCGCCGGCGTTGTATGCTCTCTGCCGCGCATGATTCGACGCGGACTCGCGCTCTGTCTGCTTGCCCTGGTGCTGTTTCCCTGCACCGCCCCGTTCCAGACGTGGCGTACGGGCAGGGAGTTGGGCGTCGCATTTCCAGGCGCGGCGCTCCTCCTGCCCTCTGTGAGCTCCGTTGGCGAGAGCTCCGTCGCGCCGCCGCCACGTGTCCGGACGACGGTCGCCGACGCTCCTGCCCTCGTGAAGATCGTCGCGCTCGACCCCGAGATCGTCCAGGAGACGCCGCGCCCCGTTACCAATCGGCACGACGACAGCGACCGGCTCGCGCCGGACCGGCCGTATTGGCCTCGTCTCACCGTTCTTCGCGTCTAGACCGTCGAGTCTCCACAGCCGTAGTGGGCGACCTGCGCGGTCGCTCGTGATCAGTTGCGCGCTGGTCTCCAGCGCCTTCAGCTGTTCTACTTGGACTCGATGCATCATGCGAACACACAATTTGAGCCGGCACTGGATGTACCCGCGGTGGATCAATCTGAAGCAGCGCTGTGTCAACCCGAAGTCCGCGGGCTGGCGGAACTGCGGTGCGCTCGGCATCACGATCTGCCGCGAGTGGGCAGGGAGCTTTGAGCGATTTCTTTCCGACGTGGGCGAGCCTCCGGGGAAGGAACGCTTCTGGTCGCTCGAACGGATAGACGACGGTCGCGGGTACGAGCCCGGGAACGTACGATGGTCTCTGCGCCGGCCGTAAGAGCGCCTGAGGCCGGGTCCGATCTGAGTGTCTGGTCGGTCAGAACGCTCCGCCGGGGTGATGTGAGGCCGTCTGTTTCGTCGGCGCTCGTCAGGACGACAGCGGCGCGAGAGAGGAAGAGGAGGTCAATCGGGTGACATCTCGTCGCGTCGTGTACGAGTACGCCGGGTGCGGGATTGCGGTGGAGGCGAGCGATTCGTCCGATTCCGAGTGGCTGTCAGAGTTCCTTCGGCCTGACTTCGAGATCCGCCGCGGTGCGCACAACGCCACCGTTCTGCTGAATCGTGACGCTGCCGAATTCGAGCGGCTGCGAGCGCTCGGACCGCATCCGTCGGGTGAGTGGGTCCCGGTCTTCGGGCTGGACGGCAGGATGGAGATGCTGCCCATCTGGACGGCGCCAGCGGCTGAGGCTGCCGTGTTTCACGAAAGAGCAGGCGCCTTCCTTCAGCGGATTGGCGACCAGGCCTATCGCATCGCGTCGCTGCCAGGGCAGCCACAGGCTCGCGTGACGACCCTGCGCGCGTTGCGTGAGATCGCGAGCGCTGCAGTGGCCGAGAGCCGTGCATCCGTGCTGCACGCCGCCGCCTTTGCCGTGCAGGACAAGGGTTTCGCGATCGCCGGCGCGAAGGAGGCAGGCAAGACGACGCTGCTCCTTCAGTGCCTGTCACGCCTGGATGGACGGCTCGTCTCGAGCGATCGTGCGACGGTGCGGTCGGCCGGAAGAAGCGTCACGGTTCGCGGCATGCCGACCATCGTCAGCGTTCGCGCGTCGAGCCTCGCGTATCTGCCGCACCTTGCAGACAGGTTCCGCGCGAACCGCGACCATCATCGATACACGCTGGCGGAATCCGCGAGGCTGGCCGCGAGAGCGGCTGACGCAGACAAGTGGAGCCTGACACCGGGTCAACTCGCGAAGCTCCTGGGCGTCGAGCGTGCGGGGGAAGTCCCTCTCGCGGCGGTCCTGTTTCCGAGAAAGACGAACCGGGCGACAGGTGTCGCGGCGACGCTGCTGGCGCAGGGCGAGGCGGCCGCGAGGCTGGCCGGCGCGTGCTTCGATTCAGGTTCGCTCGAAGGCGAGACGTTCTTCCGTCGCGACGGACACAATCGAGCGCCGGGTTCCTCGCCCGGGGACTCTGCTCGCGACCTGGCTCTGAAGGTTCCCTGTTTCGACGTCGCGCTTGGCACCGACGCTTACGCTGAACGGCAGGTTGAAGAGCTGCTCACCACGGTCGCGGGCCACGCGACGGCTCTTCGCTGAGCCCCGAGAAAATGCGGCGTGGAGCGACGCGCAGCGGTGACGGGCCCGTTTGACTCCGCGACGGCGGCGAGCGGCGCGGACAGGCCCGACGTCTCGGTGCTGATTGCGACCCGCCGGCGTTCCGGTGCGCTTGCGCGGACGCTGGACGGCCTCGCGTCAATGGACACGGGCGCGATCAGCTGGGAGCTGGTCGTCGTAGACAACGACGGGAGCAGGGAGACGGCGCGCGTGGTGCGTGAGGCAGCTGTTCAGGCGCCAGTGACGTTGCTCGTCGAGCCGGTGGCCGGAAAGAATCGCGCGCTCAACCGCGCCCTCGACGTCGCGAGGGGCGCTCTGCTTGCCTTCACAGACGACGATGTGAGTGTCGAGCCGACGTGGCTTCGGGAGATCTGTGAGGGCGCGGCGCGGTGGCCGGGAGCGGTGATGTTCGGAGGACGGATTCTGCCGCGCTGGCCCGAAGGCCAGGAGCCGCCGGTCTTTCATCCCTTCTTCGAACACGCGTATG
>JBFWPD010000108.1:0-10074 GCA_050250175.1 Vicinamibacterales bacterium | reverse complement strand
GTGTGCTCCTTGACGCGCAGAAGCCAGGTCGCCATGACCGGCACAAACGTACGGGCCAATACTTACGAGGCGGCCATCGCGAAGGCGACGGCCAGTGCGAGCGGCACGAATAAGGCCCGTCCAGGTCCGACCATGAACAGCGCGGGCTTGAATACCGCCGCGACGCTCAGCATCGCCAGGAACTGCGGGACTGCAACCTCGGCTCCTGCCTGGAGAACAGCCAGTGCCCTGTTCGGCTCGCGCGCGAGGTGTGTGTGCATGTTCTCGATAGCGACGGTGGACTCGTCGACGAGGATCCCGATGGCGAGGGTCAGGCCGCCCAGCGTCATGATGTTGATTGTTTGGCCTGCCATCCATAAACCAACGATCGAAGCCAGCAACGCCAGCGGGATCGTGGCAATCACGATTAGCGCGCCCCGTACGTCGCGCAGAAACACGATCACCGCCAGCCCTGTGAGAAATGCGCCGAGAATGCCTTCAGTCGCCAGCGATCGGATGGCACTGATCACGTACCGCGACTGATCGAACTCGAACTTGACGGCAATGTCCTCCGGCACGAGTGCCTGCATCTGTGGGAGGGCCTTCTTCACCTCGTTCACGACATCCAACGTGGACGCATCCGCGCGCTTGATCACCGGCAGATACACGCTGCGCTGGCCGTTCACGACGGCGTATCCGGCCAGGATGTCCATCGTGTCTTGGACGCTACCGACGTCGCGAAGAAAGACGTTGGCGCCGGCGCCGGGCCGGAGCGGAATCTCCAGCAGCTCGTCGATGTTGCGGACCACGCCGTTGATGGGCGCCGCCTTGGCTTCGTCGCCCATACGCACGTAGCCGGACGGAACGATCACGTTGTTCTTCGCGACAGCGTGAACGACCTCGTCCGCCGACAACCCATATGCGCGCAGACGATTCGGGTCGACGTTGATGACAATCGTTCGCTGATTGCCGCCGAACGGAGGACGCCCGGAGACGCCCGGCAGCGTCCCGAACATTGGGCGCACCCGGAACAGCGCCAGATCCTGGATCTCGCCAAGGCTGCGGCTGTCGCTCGCAAAGGTGAGGTAACCGACCGGCATGCTGCCGGCGTCGTGACGCAGGACCACAGGTGGCACGGTGCCTGGCGGCATGAAGGCTCGGGCACGATTCACCTGCGCCACGGTTTCCGCGAGGGCCTGCGCCATGTCCGTACCGGGATGGAAGTACAACGTCACCAGCCCGACATCCTGAATGGACTTCGACTCCACGCGATCGATGCCGTTGATGTACAGGAAGTGAAACTCGTAGTAGTTCACGAGATAGCCTTCCATCTGCGCCGGATCCATGCCGCCGTACGCCTGAGCGACGTACAGCATCGGCGTTCCGAGGTCTGGCAGGATGTCCGCTCGCATTCGCTGAAGGGCCAACAGTGACGTCGCCGCCGCTCCGAGCACGAGCATGAGTACGGTGATCGGCCGTCGGAGCGCAGTTCGAATGAGCCACATGTCTTCGGCCCCTATCTGTCTGGAGTAGTCACGGACTGGGGTGCCCGTACCTGGTTCAGGAACGGCTGGATGTCGCCACGCAATACGGCGTCGGCCAGCAGTGCGCGCCACACCGCCAGATTCGCGACGGCGCTCTCGGCCTCGGCCTCGGCGAGCAGTCTCTGGGCTTCGGCCACCTCCAGCACGTTGGTCAAGCCGGAGTCGTATCGCGCACGGGCCTGCGCTTCACCGTCGCGAGCCGCTTGCAACTGCTGCGGCGTATTGGCCGCGATCTCGTAGGCGGCGGTGATGACCGTCCGGGCGCGCGCTTCCTGTGTCTGCAGAGCTTGCAGCGTCCGATCATAGCGGGCGGTCGCCTCTCCGACCCGCTCGGCTTCAACGCGCCGCTTGGCCTGGGTTCGAAACACCTCCAGCGCCGGGAACGTTACGGAGAGCCCCACGGCCCAGTTTGGTACGTCGAGCGCGAGGCCGCTTCCCGACGAGGTGCCATCGATCTGACGGCCGACACCCCGGCCCGCGAGGGCCGCTTGCAGTTCGATTCGCGGAAAGTATGAGCGATCGAGGGCGCGGTCGTGGGCGCGGATGGCTTCAGTCTGCGCATTCGCCGCAACGGCGCGCGGATGGGTCGCGGGGGCGAAGGCTTCCGTCGCCAACAGCCTCGCTGGTGGCTGAAGCAGCGGACCCGGTGCGAGCACGATAGGCGTCCCTGGACGTCCCAATGCCTCGGCCAGCGCGAGGCGGGCCAGTTCCGCATTTCGGCGGGCGTCGGTTTGGCGATTTCTCGCGGCAGCCAATTCAGCATCCGCGCGAGATTGCTCGGCACCGGCGCGCAGTTGATTCTGGACCAGCGCGCGGACTGTCGTCGCAAACGTCTCGAGCCGTACAACGTTGGCATGCGCTGCCGCGAGCGAGGCCTCGGCGGAGAGGACACCCAGGTAGGCGTCCGCCGCCGCGCTTGCGATATCCAGTGCCGTCGCCCTCCCCAGCGCATCCGCCGCTCCGGACTCCGCCCGCGCGACGTCAACCGTGGCCTTGCGGCGCCCGAAGTCGACCGCCTCCCACGACAGGAGCAATCCGCCGGCACTGCTCCACACGCCGTCCATGGTTTTGGCGACAACAGGACCCGACACCAGAGGCAATACCGGTTGAGGGAGCACGAGGCCGAACACGTTGTTGCGCGTGGCGTGGTTGACTTGCCAGAGCATGTCGAGGCGCGGGAGATACGCCGTGCGCGCCACGTCGACCTCCGCCAACGCCGCCGCCGAACCGGCGCGGGCCTCGCGTGTAGCGGGATGAGTACGAAGCGCCTGATCGACCGCCGCGCTCAGAGTCAGGGGCGCGTCGGTGGCCTCTTGTGCCCCGGCTACAGGGCCCGCTACGACTACAACATTCAGTGCGCACGCTGCCGATGCTGCTCTCGCGATCCGGCGCCAGTACGATGTGTTCGAGCAGTGTCGATCGATCATGCCGCCATCCTGGTTCAGCGCGCGCCGGCTCATGTGCGCTCATAGTCAGTCAGTCATCGACCGACACCGCACGATCGTATGTGGCGCGAACAGGATGTCGCCTGACATCATCCTGACATTTGCGTCAGGAACGCGGACAGCCTTGCCCCACCTCGATAACATGGTCCGCGTGCGGATCCTGGTTGTGGAGGATGAGCGGAAGCTGGCTCAGGTCGTCGCGTCGGCGCTTCAGGCCGCGCACTACGACGTGGTCGTCGCGCCGACCGGCGAGGACGGATTCTTTCGAGCGAACGCGGAAACGTTCGACCTGGTGCTGCTGGATCTGATGTTGCCGGGCCGCAACGGGCTGGAGATCCTACAGACCTTGAGGAACCGTAATGTCCAGACACCAGTGCTGATCCTCACGGCTCGCGACGGCGTTGACGACCGCGTGCTGGGACTCGATCTGGGCGCAGACGACTATCTGGTCAAGCCATTCGCTCTCCCGGAACTCCTCGCCCGCATTCGCGCGTTACTTCGACGCGGCCGCGCATCGGACATCCTCAGGTTCAAGGTTGCCGACCTGGAGCTGGACCTCGTCACGCGGCGCGCCACACGTTCAGGCGGCGTGCTGGATCTGACCGTGCGCGAGTTCGAGCTACTTGAATACCTGTTTCGGCATCAGGGCCATGTCGTTTCACGCGAGATGCTCGCGCGGGAAGTGTGGAAAGAACCACGGCGTGCGACTCCCCTCGACAACGTGATCGATGTGCAGATCACACGGCTCAGAAAGAAGGTCGACGTGGAGGGTGCCCATCGGCTCATTCACACGGTCCGTGGCGTGGGCTTCATGCTCCGCGAGGGCGAGCCATGATTCGAGGGTGGGCAGGGGCGTCGATTCGTGCCCGTTTGACCGGTTGGTACGCGATCGTCCTTGGGGCGATGCTCATCGTGTACGCCACGGCCACCTACCTTGCCGTGCGGCACGAGTTCCTCGAACAACTCGACGAGCAGCTCCACGAAGACTTCGAAGCAGCGGAGACACGACTCACCCGAACGTCGGACGGTCGAATCGCCTGGAGAGAGGAAGAACACCACGACGCCGATCACGAGCCGGACCGAGTGTTCGAAGTGTGGTCAGCGACCGGGGAACAGCTTCATCGCTCGGGTGCGGCCGTCGCGTTACCTCCCGCCGCACTCGCCGCGGCCAACAGCTCCTATCACTACGAAACCGTCACGGCGCGTGGCGCACGCTGGCGGACGATTGCGTCGCCGGTCACCGTGGGTGGCCATGTGGTGACACTGCGTGTCTCACGTTCCGAGGAACGCGTCCTGGAGCAACTGTGGGAGGTGTTGGTCGTTCTCGTGCTTGGGCTGCCCCTCGTCGTACTGATGGCAGGTGTCGGCGGCTACATTCTCGCCCGCCGGGCTCTCCAGCCGATCGATCACCTGGCCAGCGAAGCGCACAGGATCACGGCCGAGCAACTGCACCAGCGATTGTCGGCGCCGAACTCACGTGACGAGATTGGCCGGCTGGCGACCGTGTTCAACAACACACTGGCCCGGCTGGAATCGTCGTTCGATCAGCTGCGACGATTCACGGCTGATGCGTCCCATGAACTCAGGACACCGCTGGCCGTGGTGCGTGGCATCGGCGAGGCCGCGATGGCGGAGCGCCGGAGCCCGCCCGAATACGAGGAAGCCCTTGGGAGCATTCTCGAGGAAGTCGACCGGATGTCGAACCTGGTCGATACGCTTTTACGTCTCTCACGAGGCGATGCGGGCACGATCCGGCTGACGCAGGAGCCGACGAACCTCGGCGATCTGGCACGAGACGCGGCGGCGTCACTCAGTATCCTTGCCGAGGAGCGCAACCAAACGCTTGCACTCGATATCAGTGACGGCCCGATTGCTGCCGTCGATCGCCTCGTGCTTCGCGAGGCACTGACCAACATCCTCGACAACGCCATCAAATACAGCCCCAAGGGATCAACCGTTGCGCTCCGGGTAGAACGGACGAGCGATGGCGCCGTCATTGCAATCAAAGACCAGGGCCCAGGTGTGTCAGCCGAGCATCGTGAGCGGATTTTCGACCGTTTCTACCGGGTCGATGAGTCACGCACGCGCAACGGCGGTGGTGCCGGCCTGGGCTTGGCCATCGCCAAGTGGGCCGTTGAGATGCATGGCGGCCAGATCACCGTTCACGATGGCCCAGGCGGCGGGTCCGAGTTCCGCATCGTTCTGCCGATTGCGCCGATCGCGCCGGGCCTCTCCGATCGAACAGTCAAGACAGTGCCCTGAGGAGGACCATCATGAAGTCGTCATTCATCATCGCTTGTGCAGGTGTCGCCTTGTTGACAGCGGCATCAGGCGTTCGCGCGCAGACCATGCCCAGCGAGTATCAGCAGGTCCTGAGCCAGCTCGGGACACAGGGGGACTACAAGGCCAACGTCTTGAAGGTCAACATACCCCGCAACGACTTGAGCGTGACGGTCGCGAACGTCCGGACACCGACACCGTTCGGATTCGGAGGCTGGGTCGCCCTGACCAAGGGGACCGGCGGCATGGACGTCATGATGGGCGACCTGGTTCTGACGCAGGACGAGGTTAATCCGGTCATGTCCGCGCTTCTCGACAATGGCCTCGAAGTCACGGCACTTCACAACCATTTCTTCTGGGACGAGCCGCGCATGTACTACATGCACGTGCACGGCCACGGAGCCGCGTCAGACATCGCGAACAAACTCAAGCCCGCGCTGGATCTCATCGGCAAGAGCGCGCCGCGCTCGACGACGACGAATGCGGGAGCCCCCGCCACTACGGCCAAACTCGACACGGCCAAGATCGCGCAGATCATTGGCGCCGAAGGCGAGCAAACGGGCGACGTCTACAAGATCACCATCGGTCGTGACGATCTGAAGTTGACCGAGATGGGCGCCCCGATCAATGCCAGGATGGGCCTCAACACATGGGCCGCGTTTGTTGCGGCGGCGGATGGTGCCGCCATCGCAGGCGACGTCGCCATGCTGGCCAACGAAGTGACGCCCGTTCTGAAGGCGCTCCGCAAGAACGGCATCGATGTCGTGGCGATTCACCATCACATGACACAAACGCAGCCCACCATGTACTTCCTGCACTACTGGGGCACGGGACCAGCCGAGACGCTCGCGACCGGCTTCAAGGCGGCGCTCGCGGAGATCGGGAAGTCTCCGGCTTCGGGTCCTCGTCACTAGGAGCGATTGCACCGTCGCTCCGATCGCAATCGTGCGGCTCGAACGTGATGTCCTGCTGATCTACGCGGCCGGGTTTCTCCGGTCGGCGACGGTCAGCCTCGTCGGCGTCACGCTCGCCATCCACTTGGCCGACGTCGGGTTTACGGCGACCCAGATCGGGCTCCTCATAGGCGTCGGCCTGGCTGGATCGTCACTGGCAACCGTCATGGTCAGCCTCCGTGGTGCCCTGTGGGGACGCCGGCGAATCCTGATCAGTCTGGCCCTAATGAGCGCAGTTGGCTATCTGGCACTCGCGGCGTTCACTTCTGCCGCTGCCCTGGTCCCACTCGCGTTCGTGGGCATGCTGAACGGCATGGGTCGCGATCGTGGCGCCGCCTCGGCGCTCGATCAGGCGATTCTGCCCGAGACCGTCCCAGACGAGCGTCGGACGTGGGCGCTGGCTTGGTACAACGTGGTCCTGGACGTTGGCCACGCCACTGGCGCCCTGGCTGCCGCGGTTCCGACCCTCATCATGCGTGCGACGGCCGCGGACACGCAGGCCGCGCACCAGGTCACGTTCGCTGCGTGTGCGGTCGCGATGTGCCTCTGTATCGTGCCGTACGCCTGGCTGACGCGCCGCATCGAGGTCCGAGCCGATTCGATGAGGCCGCTGGCATTCACGCCGGTCGATCCGCGCACCAAGCGCGTCATCCGACGCCTGGCGCTGCTGTTCGGGCTCGATAGCATCGGCGGCGGCTTCCTGAACTCGTCTCTCATTGCGTACTGGTTCTTCCGTCAGTACGGCACGTCAGAAGCCGATCTCGCGGTCCTGTTCTTCGCCGCTCGTACGCTGAACGCCGTGTCGCACGTCGGTGCTGCGTGGCTCGCCAGCCGGATCGGTTTGCTGAACACGATGGTGTGGACGCACCTCCCGTCGAGCCTGTTCCTGATCGCGGCACCCACGTCACCCAATGCCGCCATCGCCGCAGCACTGTTTCTGGCACGAGAGGCTTTGGTCGAGATGGACGTGCCCACGCGTCAGTCATACGTGATGGCCGTGGTCAAGCCCAGCGAACGAACATTCGCGAGCGGCGTCACCAACGTGACGCGAAACGTCGCATGGGCCGTCGGCCCCTCGTTCGCGGGCGTCGTCATGCAGTACGTGGCGCTCGCGGGACCGCTCGTCATTGGCGGCGCACTGAAGATCGCGTACGACCTATTGCTGTACCGTGCGTTTCGACACGTTCGGCCTCCAGAGGAAAAGCTCGTGGCTTCCTGACAGAGAAGTCAGGTACTTGTCAGCTCTCGATGTGTTCTGGCGCTCTACGATGCCAATTGAGGGGGCATCACTGAGTCTCGGCCGAGGCCAGCCTCAGCCGGTCAAGAAGTGCTCGAAGAGAGGACATCATGCGAAAGACGCTCGCCGTACTGTTCATCGTGGGGGTTGCTGTGATGGCCAACGCCGCGACACGCACCGTCGATTTCACTCAAGATACCGTCGATCAACCCCCCAAGGGATTCGAGTTCGGCCACACAGCCAACGCGGGCACGCCTGGCAGGTGGATTGTTCAGGCCGACGGCCGCAACAAGGTGTTGGCTCAAGCCGACCCCGATTCGACGCGCTCCCGATTCCCCGTTGCCGTCGTGTCTGACGTCACCGCCGTCGACGTGGACGTGACCGTACGGTTCAAGCCTATCTCCGGCCGTGTGGATCAGGCGGCCGGTCTCGTGTGGCGATATCAGAACCAGGACAACTACTACATCGTTCGCGCGAATGCGCTCGAGGACAACGTCGTGCTCTACAAAGTCGAGGGAGGCAAGCGCACGGACCTGCCTCTGAGAGGCCAGGGCCGTACGTACGGCGCCAAGAGCGATGTGCCTGCCGGGCAGTGGAGTACGCTGCGCGTAGTCGCCAATGGCCGGCTGTTCGAGGTGTACTTCAACGGCTCGAAGCTCTACGAGGTGGAGGACGGAACCTTCACAGGCGCCGGGAAGGTCGGTGTATGGACGAAGGCTGACTCGGTCACGCAGTTCGATGACCTGACGGTGGTCACGAAGTAAATCAGGGAGGCTGAGATGCGTCGTCTTCTCGTTCTCATCCTCGTCGTCGCTGCCAGCGCGTGTGGGCGGTCCGAATCCACCGGCGGTGACAGCGGAGCACGAACGGTCACGATCTACGTCTCGACGGACCGAGTGTTCTCCGAGCCCGTACTCGGCGAGTACGAGCGTCGGTCCGGCGTGAAGGTCAACCCCGTTTACGACACGGAGGAGACGAAGTCGACCGGCTTGGCCAATCGGCTTCTGGCTGAGAAGGCGCGACCGCAGGCGGATGTGTTCTGGTCGAACGAGCCCGTCCGCACGCTGGTACTCCAGTCTCGTGATGTCCTCGCGCCATACAAATCGCCCAGCGCTGAGGGCATCCCAGCGGCCCTCGTCGATCCGAATGGCTACTGGACAGGGTTCTCGGCCAGGATGCGGGTGATCGCCTACAACACCACGCTCGTGAAGCCGGAAGAGGCGCCGCAGTCCGTCTTCGATCTTGCAGACCCGACATGGCGCGGCCAGGTCGCCATCGCCGATCCGCGGTTCGGCTCCACGTCTTTCCACGTCGCCGCGCTCTACGCCATCGCAGGCGACCAGAAGATGGACGACTTCTTCCGGCGGCTCAAGGAGAATGGCGTCCGCGTCGTGGATGGCAATTCTGTCGTTCGGGATCTGGTCGCTCGCGGCGAGGTCAAGATTGGGTTGACCGACACCGACGATGTGAACGTCGCACTCGAGGACGGTCAGCCGATCGCGATGGTCCTTCCGGACAAGGAGGGTCTCGGCGCGCCGGTGATGCCGAACATGGTGTCGCTCATCGCGAACGCTCCGCATGCGGACGAGGGCCGACGCCTGATTGACTACTTGCTCTCTGCTGATGTGGAACGTCAGCTGGCGCAATCAGAGGCCGTTCAGATTCCGCTGCATGCCGGTGTGCCTGGACCGAAGAACATTCCGGCCATCGACTCGTTCAGACCGATGACCCTCGACTACGCGAAGGCCGCCGCTCGCGTCGAGGACGTCACGGCTCGCCTGGCGACGATTCTGGGTCTCTAGCTGCGGTCGATTTCGGCATGTGGCGATGGGGCCGCGGTCAAACGATAGTCATGGGTGCCGCGTTCGTGGCGTTCGCCGTGTGCTGCGTACTGCCGCTCGTCTACCTGTTGGCAACGACGCTCGGACTGGATAGCGCAACGTACGCTGCCCTTGTCCTCGACAGCCGGCAGCGTGGACTCCTGTTCAACACGGCCATGCTGGGCGCCGGGACAGCGCTCGGCGCGACAGCTATTGGCGCTCCCCTCGGAGTTGTGCTGGCCCGAGTGCCTCTGCGGGGAAGGGCCGTCATGCGTCTTGCCGCCGCGGCTCCCGTTCTGCTTCCGCCGTACGTCGTGGCGCTCGCGTGGACCTACATCGGGAATAGCCGTGGCCTTCTCGCGGCGATTATCATTCTCAGCTTGACGCTGTATCCGCTGTCGATGCTGGCTACGGAAGTGGCCATGCGTCGGATCGACGGCCGTCTCGAAGAGGCCGCGCTGATCGTTGCCCCACCTGGTCGCGTGCTGTGGCGCATCACACTGCCGCTCATGACTCCAGTGATCGTGGCTGCTGCGCTCGTGATCTTCGTGCTGGCCGTGTCGGACTTCGGCGTGCCAGGGCTCCTGCAGGTCAGGGTCTACACAACGGAGGTCTTCACCGCATTCGCCGCACTCTACGACTTTGGCCGCGCCATCCTCGTGGCGGTGCCACTCCTGTTACTGTGCGTGGCCATCGCGGCTCTCGCCGCGGGGCTGCTTGGAGATCGCCTTACCGTCAGCCGCCGATCTGTTGGCGTGTCGCCGGTGATGTTCTCTCGGTGGCGGGGCGCAGCTACAACAGCCGTCGTCTTTGTCG
>JBFWPD010000107.1:0-10150 GCA_050250175.1 Vicinamibacterales bacterium | reverse complement strand
AGCACGCCAGACACAGCCTGAAGGACTCCCGCGACGACGAAGAATGCGGCGACGGTCATGCGCATCGACATCAGAAGCTCACTCCAACTCGCGCGCCGAGCGTCCGCGGCGCGCCGCTTTCGCCGATGAAGCCGGAAGGCGCCAGCCCGAGGTACGCGAAGGCGACAGGCACATAGAACGTATCGAACGCGTTCCTGACCCAGAACTCTCCAAAGACGCGCTCTCCTCTCACACCCACGCGGAAGTTGGCCGTGGAGTACGCCTCCTGCCCCTCCGTGTTCGCATCGTCGAAGTGATAGGCGCCGCGGAAGGCGAGATCCGCGCGGACGTACGCGTCGGCGCCAGGTCTGACGCCGACTGTGTACTGCCCGCCCACGTTTCCTGTGTAGCGAGGCGTGTTCGAGATGCGATTGCCGCTCACATCCTCCCCGCTCGACTTCGCGCCGCCGTCGAAGACGGCATCCGTGAAGCCGAAGCCTGCGAAGATGTCGCAGTTCGGTGCGATGCGGGTCATCGCTTCGATCTCCACGCCCTTGCTCGTCGCACCGGCGACGTTGCTGATGAAGAAACGGCCGGGGGCGACGGGGTTCGGCTCGTTCAGCTGCATGTCTTCCCACTGGATGTAGAAGATCGACGCATTGACGGCGAGCCGATTCTGAAGCCACAACGTCTTCACCCCGCCCTCGTAGTTCCAGCTGTGCTCCTCACCGTACACTTCGCTGCCTGGCAGGACGCCGGGGTTGAATCCCCCCGCCTTGAAGCCGCGCGCCACGGTCGCGTAAACGGTTTGTGAGGCCGCCATGCGGTATGCCGCGGTGAACTGAGGAGAGACGTCGCTGTAGCTTTCATCACCCGTGACCGTCGATGGCGGAGCCACAGCCGGAGAGATCAGCGTGCTCAGAACCGCTTCCTTGTGCTCGACGTCTCCACGCACACCGAGGGTCGCGTCGAAACGATCGCTGAAGGTCAGCGTCGCCTCGCCGTAGAGCCCGAAGCCGGTGTCGTTCAACTCCGCGGGCGACCGCTCGATGGTCGGGAACTCGATGAACTGCGAGAAGACGAATGGCGCATACGTATTGGCCGCGTCCTGCTCGTAGCTCTGCCTGAAGAAGGACAGTCCGCCCTGCCACGTCAGCCCGACCGACTCGGAGAGCTCGAGCGACGTGCCCTCTGCCGAAGCGAACCGGAGCTCCTGGGTGAACTGGACGTCGCGCTCGTTGTTGGTGCGCGTGATGATCGGGACAAACGTGTAGTCGAGATCGGTCAGGTCGTCGGCTTCCCACCAGACCACTCCGGTCGTGGACCACATGTTCACCATGTCGCCCGTCCGGCGGACCTGCACCGTGGGGGCGACCAGGTCGCGATGTGTGTGCCCTTCGAGATCGCGGGTGGACTCGTACGGATTGGCGCGCAGGGCGGCAAGGTCGTTCAGCCCGTAGTCGCCGTCGCGTGCGCGCTCGCCCGTGAGCAGGAAGCGCGTCTCCCAGTCCGGGGCGGGCGTCCACAGCAGCTGCGCCTTCGCGAACGCGGCAGATCGCGAGTCGAGGCCGTTGCCCGTCACGAGATTCGTCGTGTAGCCGTCGCGCCTCGAGAAACCGAACGCCAGTCCGAGTCCGAGCTCGTTGGCGACGAGCGGGCCGGACACCGCGGCCCGCACGTCCGCAGCCGAGAAGTTTCCGAACGGCGCCTCCACGGTCCCGCCCCACTCGCTGAGTGACGGCCTCGCGGAGACCACATTGATCAGTCCACCAAGGGTATTGCGCCCGAAGAGCGCACTCTGCGGTCCGCGGACGAACTCGATCTGCTGAAGCTCGAGGAGCTCGATGCTCGACGAGTTGGCATTGAGCTGCGGCACGCCGTCGATGTAGGTCGTGACGGAGGGATTCGCGGGGCTCGAGCCGATGCCGCGGAACCTCGCGTTGCTCAACTTCCTGGCGGTGAACTCGGTGAAGAACGCATTCGGGGCGTACTCGGCGGCTTCACTGACCGATCGCACGCCGGCCTGCCGAAGCGTCTCGGCCGGCACGGCCGTGACGCTGACCGGAGCGTCCTGGACCGGCTCGGCCTCCTTCTGAGGCGTGA
The DNA here is from genome assembly GCA_050250175.1 of Vicinamibacterales bacterium. Classification (GTDB taxonomy): domain Bacteria; phylum Acidobacteriota; class Vicinamibacteria; order Vicinamibacterales; family CAVVIG01; genus JBFWPD01. Next base: position 8,068 of record JBFWPD010000107.1, on the reverse strand, counting down.
CGATGATGACCGGCAGTGTGATCCGGATGGCATCGTCGTCCTGATTCAGCTGGGCGCTCGGCACGGAGGGGCCCTGCGCAGACGTGACGTCCGGAAGCATGAGGGCCGCGAGGCCCGCCAGAGCGACCGCAGTCGTGCGGATGGTCAGAGAGAACATGAGTTACCTCGTCAAGTCACTGGCGACCGAACACGAAGACTCGAAGACACGAAGACACGAAGAATTGATAGCCTTCGTGCCTTCGTGTTCGCGGACGTCACGATGAGCCCTAACTCGTGGGTCTGAAGTACAGCACCATCCCGGCACCGATCGACGCCAGGACGAACCCGACATACAGAAGCGGGTTCGGGGCTGCCTTGGGAGGATGGATGGCCATCGTGTAGAGCACGTTGACGATTGGAGCGCCGCCGAATACGAGCGGCATCACATAGAGCGGAATGCCGCCGGATCGAAATGAATAGATGATGCAGACGGCCCCGGCCGCGCCGAGAATTCCGGCGACCGTCGCAAAGCGCAGGCCGGCGGGATCGAATCCCGACAGGCTGCCCTGAGCCGACAACGCGCCAACCGGCACGAGCACCCCTACGAGGAAGTACGCCACGCCTACGCACAGCAGCGCCTTCAGGGGATTGCCGAGCGCCACCTGGCCCTGATGGAGCATCGCTCCATACACACCCCACGACAGCACCGCTCCTGCCACGAAGATGACCCACATTTTCGATCGCCTCGCTCGATTGGCGCCCGGCCGTCCAGCCAGGCTCGCATCTGTCGCCATAGTTGTGAGTGACTCGGAACGGTCAGCCGAAGCAGTAGAGCACGCCGTCAGTCGTGCCGACCACGACCTTGCCGTCTGATATCGCGGGCGACGCCGTGATGGCGCCGCCGGCTTCGAACTCCCAGAGCTGCTTCCCGCTTGCGGCATCGACCACGTAGAAGCGGCCGTCGCTCGAGCCGATGTAGATCCGGCCGGCAGCTGCAGCGGGGGATGAATCCACCCTCGCGCGCGTCGTGAATGTCCACGCGGGCTCTCCGGTTCTCGCGTCGATCGCATGCACCAGGCGATCGCGGCCGCCGACAATGACACGCCCGTCGACCAGGGCCGCGGACGAATAGTACGGGAACTGCCTGTCCGGATTCTCGTAGCGCCAGAGCACCGTCTGCTCTTCGAGATCGAAGGCAAGGACTTCGCTGTTGTAGGTCCCGACGTATGCGCGGGAGCCGTCGATCACGGGCGAGGCGCCGGTGTTCGCGCCGGCCGGAATCCGCATCACGTCCGCACCGTCGGAGATGCGGATCCCGCGGAAGCTCTCGTCGCACCCGGCGATGTACGCGATCCCGTCGTGGATGGCGGGAGTCGCCTGGACCGGACCATCGGTAGGCGTGCGCCAGCGCTGGCGCCCCGATGCAATCTCCACCGCGTACAGGTGGCCGTCAGTCGAACCGGCGAGCACGAGGTCGCCCGCAACGACCGGCGACGACCGGATGTCGAGATCGGTCTTGAAGCTCCAGCGGGCCAGGCCGTCGGCCGTGTTGACGGCGTGGAGCACACCGCTGCTGTCGCCGATGAACACGGTGGCGTTGGCAACAGCCGGAGACGACTCGGCGATCGAGGCGCCGGTCGAGTACTTCCACCGCACTTTGCCCGCGGCCATGTCCACGGCCACGAGATCGCCGTTCATCGTCCCCACGTAGGCGACGCCGTCGACGATGGCGGGCGACGAGTCCATCGAGTCCTGAAGGTCGAGAGACCAGAGGACCTTCAGCGTGGCGGGTGGGGCGCTCGTCGCGACGCCGGTCAGTTGATGATTGCCTCGAAACTGTGGCCAGTCGGCGGACGCGTGCGTGGCGAGGAGCGTAAGAGCCAGACACGAAGACGCGAAAACACGAAGACACGAAGACAAACCCCTGAGGCTCTTCTTCGTGCCTTCGTGCCCTGACGCGTTCATTGAAGCGCAATCCACTAGGGCAGCGCCAGTCGTCTACTGCGCCGCGATCGCGAACAGCTGATTTCTGTTCATGATGAACAGCGTATTGTTGGCCGGCACCGGCGTGGCGTAGACCGCGCTGTTCATGCTGATCGTGTTGATCACCTGCAGTTCCCTGCCGTGCTGCAGGATGACGACGTCGCCGTCCTCGTTGCCGAGGTACACCTTGTCGCCGATGATCATCGGCGAGCCCCAGATCGCCGACACCATGTCGTGCACCCAGTACTCCTCGCCGGTGTCGGCATCGAGGCAGTGCAGGAACCCGCTGAAGTCGGGAATATAGAGCAGTCCGTCGGCGATGGCCGCGGTCGAGATCGAGCGCCGGATGTCGTCGAAGTGAAAGACGACTCCGGACTCGGTGATGTCGCCGCGTTTGGTCGCATCGATCGCGTAGAAGTGGCCGACTCCCTCGCCATGCTCGGGATCCTGTCCGTTGGCGATGTACACGCGGTCGTTGTAGATGACCGGCGTCGAGATGACCTCGTTTCGCGTCCGCGGCCAGACCGCGTCCTTGGGGTTGGTATCGAACTCCCAGAGCTTCTCGCCGGTCTCTGCGACGTACCCGCGCACCCAGCCGTCGCCCTGCGCCGAGACGACCTGGAGAACGCCGCCAATCGTGCCGACCGACGGCGACGACCACTGACCGTGCAGGATGCGATCCTCAACCGAGTTGTCTTCCCAGACGAGCTCGCCCGTGTTCTTGTTGAGCGCGATGATCGCCGGAGCGCGCGGCGACGGGATGTTGACGTGGCTCTCGTCCTGTCCGTTGGACGTGCTCAGGAAGATCAGGTCGCCCCACATCACCGGTGACGAGTTGGCGAGGTTGTGCGGATAGGCGCCGACCTCCTCCATCATGTCGAACGACCAGATCGCATCGGCGTCCGTCTGGGCCGTCAGCGCCTCGTCGGTGATCGGGCCGTCGTTCTCGCCGTCACGGAATCCCTGGATGTCGAGCGCCCACACGACCGCACGATTGCTCACGTAGTAGAGACGTTCGTCCTCGACCAGAGGCGAGCTGGCGACACCCTGATACGGCCAGTCGTTCGCGCGCCCCGACTCGAGCTTGGCGTGTGTCTGCTGCCACATGAACTCGCCGTCGGCTTCGCGAAACGCCATGAGGACGCCCCGATCGCCGGGCTGCTTCGGATCGCGCAGGCCCTCGTTGTTCGTGCCGACGAAGACAAAGCCGCCGGCGACGGTCGGATTGCCGTAGCTCTGCGACCCGAGATCCGCCACCCACTTGATGTTCTGCTCCGACTCGATGTCCCACTCCGTCGGCAATCCCTCCATCGAGGACACCATGTTGCGATCCGGAGTGCCGCCCCACATCGGCCAGCTCCCCGGCGCCGGATCGCCGGCCGCCACGTGGGCCGGACGGGACGCCATGGCGACGACGGCGAGGAGGGCCACGAGGCCGGCGGCACGAACGAGCGAGATGGTCAGACGCACCACATTCATGATGAATGATCCAGTTACGGGTTGGGAGTGACCGAGTAGTTGTCCACGTGGGCGCCGAACTCGGCGTCGATGAACAGACCCGGCATGCCTTCGCGATTGCCGATCGGATCGAGCTTTTCGATCGTCCACGCGGCGGGCTCCGGCTCACCCGCCGGCCAGACCTTGCCGCGCGCACGAACGGCGCCGTCAGGCTGGTTCTGCACCTCGAGCTTGAGCGTGTACCAGGTGTCGGGCTTCCACGGGAACGGGACCGTCACCGTGCGCGCCGTCTCCGGTTCCCAGGGTTCGATCTTCACCCGCTGCGAAGTGCCGTAGAGGATCAGCGAATAGCGCTGGGCCGTGATCCCGATGTCCCCCTGCTGGCGGCGCCTCGTCGGCGTCTGGACGTCAGCCTGCACGGTGTAGTTGCTGAACTCGGCCGAGCCCATGAAGACCCGCATCCGCTTGAAGAGCGTGTTGTCGGGCGTCTTGTGGAGCGCCCGAGTGCCTCCGAGCGGGGCGACGCCGAACTTCGCGGCGCTGACGTTGATCCACCCAACCGGCAGTTGTCCATCGGGGAGGCTCTCGAAATCCTCGGTCCACGGCAGCGCTCGCACGACGCGGACACGCGCCGCGCCCGTGACGCCGTCGACCGTCGCCCGCACCAGCCCCGCCTGGTCCACGGGCTCGGTCGATGCCGTGAACAGACCGCTGGCGGCGGTGCCGCGCAACCCGTCGAGAGACCATTCCGCCTGCGCTTCGCGAATGAAGCGGCCCTGTGCGTCGAAGAGACGTGCCTTGAGAGTTGCCGAATCGCCAGGCTCGAGCGTGATCTCCGTCGGCGTCACCTGGACGTGGACGGCAGGGCCAGAACCGGTGACCGCGGGTTCGTCGACCGCGAACCCGGACTGCGACTGCGCGGTGCGCGGCCCGATGGCGTACACCGCGTCGCTCGAGACAAAGAAGATCCGTCCACGGGAGACCGCGACGTTCGACACGATCTGTTCCGGAGTGCCTTCAGAGCCGCCCGCGCTCGCGGTGCTGATCGGCAGCTCGACGTCGCTCAGGATCTCGGCGCGATCGGCCATCGGCCGGATGATCAGGAACCGTCCGTTCTCAGTACCTGCGTACAGCTTGCCGTCCGCCAGGACCAGCGGGGCGCGCTGCGATCGTCCAATCTGCAGGCGCCAGAGCTCGTGGCCGTCATTCAGGTCGAAGGCAAAGAGCCAGCCGCCGTTGTCGATCTGATAGATCCGCTGACCATCGATGACCGGCGACGAGAATCCGAACTCGATACCCTTGACCGCCCACAGCGTTGTCTTGATGTCGCCGGTGAGGGACCCGTCGATGGCGGCGATCATCCCCATCTGCGGCGTGTCGAGGTTCTCGTCGCCGTGCGACACGATCACGCGATTGCCACTGACGGCGACGCCGGTGTTGATCGCTCGCTTGGCGGCCATGAATCCCCAGACACGCTCGCCGGTCTGCGGCTTGATCGCGTAGACCCCGCCATCGCCGCTGCCGGTGATGAGCACGCGCTGTCCTCCGAGGGTGGCGATGAGACCGGAGGAGTAGTTGGTGTCGTAGGGACGGACGCCGGGAGAAGAGACGTAGACGATCTCGCCTGTGCGCTTGTCGAGCGCGATGAAGCGATGCTGCCGTGCGCCGAACGCGCCCCAGTTCGAGACGGCCGCACTGACGATCACGAGGTCGCCGTCGATGAGCGGCGACGCGGTACGCCCGCCGTGCGTCGTGAACGCCGCAAACTCCTCGCCGATCGAGCGGTCCCACAGGAGCTTGCCGTCGCGGCTGAGTGCAATCACCGTAGCGCTGCCGCCCAGTGCATAAATGTTCCCGGTCTCGGGGTCGGCAGCCGGCGAGGCCCAGCCGATGCGGTGCGGGGGAACGTCGCTCTGGAAGGTGTTGAACCGGTGTTCCCAGATCACCTTGCCCGAATCGGCGTCGAGCGCCATCACGCGCTCCTGCAGCTCCGCGTCCCGTCCGGCGGGGTTCTGCACGTAGACCCGGTTGCCCATGACGATCGGGGCCGAGCGCCCGCCGAACGGCGCGCGCCACAGATGGTTCTCCCCGTCGAGCGCCCAGCTGTCGGGGAGCCCGCGCTCCTTCGACGTGCCATCGCGATAGGGTCCCCGCATCTCCGGCCAGTCGCCCATCGCCACGCGGCGCGGGCCCTGCGCCTCAACGCCCGCGGCGAACAGGAACACGGCGGCCAGCAGAACCAGGCTTTTCTTCAGCATAAGCAGCGTTGGCCGCGAAGGCGGCAGAATGAAGTTACGGGACGGGGTCCGCGTGGGCCCGCTGTTGCCGTCTGGTCGTAATACGCCAGCAAACGACACGGTGCGTACTCTATAACAGGCTACAGGCTACAGGCTCCAGGCTACGGGCTTCAGGCTTCAGGCTACGGGCTACAGGCTCCAGGCTTCAGGCTTCAGGCTCCAGGCGTGTCACACAGACCGGCTGCCGGTTAGCATGCATTGTTCGTGTCATGCCTGAAGCCCGTAGCCTGGAGCCCGGAGCCCGCTGAGCCTGGAGCCTGATGCTGCCATTTGACTTCCGCCTCCGCACCCGTGTCGTGTTCGGTAATGGCGCACTCGGCCAGCTCGGCACGCTGGCCGAAGAGCTTCGCTTCTCCCGCACCCTGCTCGTTGCAGATCACGGGATGGTCGCCGCCGGATACGTGGCCCGGGCCGCGGCGCTCCTCGAGGCCGCGGGCATTCATGTCTCGACGTTTCACGACTTCGACGCCAATCCCGACAGCCGCATGGTCGAGGCTGGCCGGGTTGTCGCTGCCGCCGGGCATGTCGACTCATTCGTCGCGCTGGGCGGCGGCAGCTCGCTCGACTGTGCCAAGGGGATCAACTTCGTGCTTGCCGGCGGCGGCGACATGCGCGACTACCGCGGCTTCGGCAAGGCAAAGGGGGCGCTCCGTCCCTCGATCGGCATTCCGACGACGGCGGGAACCGGAAGCGAAGCGCAGAGCTACGCGCTCATCTCCGATGCAGAGACGCACGCCAAGATGGCGTGCGGCGATCACGGCGTCGCCTTCCGCGTGGCCATTCTCGACCCGGCACTTGGCGTCACTCAGCCACGACGCGTCGCCGCCGTCGCTGGCATCGACGCCCTGTCCCACGCGGTCGAGTCCTATGTCACCGCACGGCGGACGCACGCCTCGGACCTGTTCGCGCTCGAAGCCTGGCGACTGCTCGAGGGCGCATACGAGCGCGTGCTGAGCGTCCCCGACGACCTCGACGCGCGCGGCGCAATGCTCGCCGGGGCGCACTGGGCGGGCGTCGCCATCGAGCAGTCGATGCTCGGCGCGACGCACGCATGCGCCAATCCCCTCACGGCCCGCTACGGGACGATGCACGGCGTCGCGATCGCCGTGATGCTGCCGCATGTCGTGCGGTGGAACGCCGGCGTCGTCGAGGATCGATACGCCGTGCTGCTCGAGCACGCGAGTCGACGCGGAGGCAACGGTTCGTCCGGCGATCGCCTCGCTGCGCATCTTGCGGAGCTGGCGCATGCAGCCGGGCTGCCCGCCACCCTGCGCGAGATCGGCGCCTCGCGTGAACACCTGACCCAGCTCGCCGCAGACGCCGCGACTCAGTGGACCGGCACGTTCAACCCTCGTTCGCTCGACGCGGCTGCCGCGCTATCCTTGTATGAACGCGCTTGGTAGTCAGTGGAGCAGGCTACAGGCTACGGGCTGCAGGCATGACAAGAACACTGCATGCTTGCCGGGAACCGCGCCCGTGACACGCCCGAAGCCTGAGGCCTGCAGCCTGAAGCCCGCTGAAGCCCGGAGCCTGGAGCCTGGAGCCCGTTAAAACATGCAGACGAATCCTGACGTCATCGTCGTGGGAGGGGGGCCGGCAGGCTCCACCGTTTCCACGCTCCTCGCGCAGCACGGCAAGCGGGTCACCCTTTTCGAACGCGATCACTTCCCGCGCTTCCACGTCGGCGAGTCCCTGATTCCCGAAACCTACTGGGTGCTGAAGCGCCTGAACATGCTGCCGAAGATGCAGCAGAGCCGCTTCGTCAAGAAGTACAGCGTGCAGTTCGTCAACGCCCAGGGGAAACAATCGGCCCCCTTCTACTTCTGGGACAACAAGCCGCACGAGTGCTCGCAGACCTGGCAGGTCGTCCGCAGCGAGTTCGATCTGATGATGCTCGACAACGCCCGCGAGCACGGCGTCGAGGTACACGAGGGCGTCCGTGTGGTCGACGTCCTGATGGACGGCGAGCGCGCGACGGGGATCACGATTCAGACCGAAGGGGGCGCACGGCGCGACATCCACGCACCTGTGGTCGTCGATGCGAGCGGCCAGAACGGGTTGCTGCAGAACCGCCTCCGCCTGCGCGTCTGGGATCCGGTGCTCAACAAGGGCGCCATCTGGACGTACTGGAAAGGCGCCTACCGCGACACCGGCAAGGACGAGGGCGCGACGATCGTCATCCAGACGCCGAACAAGAAGGGCTGGTTCTGGTACATCCCGCTCCACGACGACCGCGTCAGCGTCGGCGTGGTCGGCCCCTTCGACTATCTCTTCAAGAACCGCGGCGACCGTGAAACGACCTACCACGAGGAGATCGACAAGTGCCCCGGCGTGAAGGATCGCGTCGCGTC
>JBFWPD010000106.1:0-10167 GCA_050250175.1 Vicinamibacterales bacterium | reverse complement strand
ACTCCGTGCGTTGGATTCGGATCGCTAGGTGAGGGACGGTGGAGCTTCGATGATCACCAAACGTCGAGCATCCTGCTTCCGCAGAGACTACTACCAACCTGGGGGAACATTGCTCGTCAACGTTGTTCGCAGCCGCGAATTCGAGAGACGTTGCTTCTGACTGCGATCAAAGGAATGAACATGACCTCAGAACGACAGATACGTGACGGCTCGACCGCTCTGAACGCCTGCCGGTTCTCAGCCATCATGTCAACTGCGGTTACGATGAGCGCGGCGTTCGCACATCTGATGGAACTGCCGGGAAAGATGAATTATGAAGCACCACTGTACGTGAGGCTCCATCGTACGCTGTACCCGACATTCGGCAGAACCGCAGGACCGGCTGAAGGATGCGCGGTCGCGACCGCTATCGCGCTCGCGTGGCTCGAGTCACAGCATCGTCGTTCATCGCGGCTGACGGCCGTGGCCGCAGGATGTCTAGCCGCCGCACACGGCATATTCTGGAGCGTGGTGCAGCCAGTGAACGTGGAGATGATGCGGTGGCCTCTCGACGCGATTCCGAAGGATTGGACGAAGCAGCGCAATCGATGGGAGTACGGTCACGCTATCCGCGCCGGTCTTGTGACCGCCGCGCTCGGCGCTTTGACATGGTCCCTCTTGCCCGTTACCAATCAACCCGACACAGCGGGCCAGAAGGCCTCCTAGCAGGGCGCCTCCCGACGAGCGTTCCGTTCCGGTATCTGATGCCGCTGGACACGACTTCGGGATTTCTCTCCCGAATGTGACGTCACCGCGATGCTCCGGGAAGCAGAATCGCAGCTTCAGCCGTCTCGACGATCTCCGCGCCAGCGTCATCGAGGAAGATGGCTCGCATCTGCACGCGAAGATTCGGGAAGTGGACAGGGAGATCAAACGTCAGCGGATACTGCTGCGTGACGGGGCCTCGGCGAAGATCGCCGCCGTGCACGAGAAAGGCGCCTTGCTTGATGACGCGATCCGCGTCGACCACGAAGCTGAATCCGAGCTCCTTGACCATTGAGGCGGCTGTATCCGCGGCACTGAATGTGACCGACGGACTGACCACATAACGCCCGTCTGGCCTGACAGGATCGTTCAACGACGCTTGGAGCGGTGCTGGTGAGATCGTGAGGGCGGCTGTCGGATCCGGACGCGACGTGGGACTCGGACCCGTCCCGGGAGCACTGCACGCGCCGAGCATTACACTCGCGACGAAGAGTATGCCAAGCCTCCTGGCGGGCTGACCGTCTAGGGACATGAGGCCTCCGCAAGACACGACGCTGGCTCACGCGATTCTATCGCACGAGTAAATCTGTCCTGGAGGAATTGGTCGAATACCGAATGACCGCAGAGCTTGCCTGCCGACGATGGCTGTGCTGGACGCGGGAAGCGATCGTGTATGCGTGCTGCCCGGTCACTGGAACAGCGGTTGCTCCCGATACACCGCTGGAGAGGACGATATGCCCAACCGCAATCTCGTGTGGATTCTCGCAGTCCTCGCAATCGTGCTCGTCATTGTCCCGCTGCTCGGCATGCTTGGAATGATGGCGATGGGCGGCACCTGCTGTGCGGGCATGATGGGCATGAGTGGCAACATGATGGGGGGAACGTCCGCTCTTGGACTCATTTGGATTGTCGCGGCAACGGCCGTGATGATCGCCCTCGTAGTTCTGCTCTTGCGCGCTGCGCTTCGAGCATAAGTCAGCAGACGGAACGACGCCCGCCGGCGAATCGCATGGCCAGACCACACTAGACCGCTCCACTGCTCGGCGCTGCCGGGGCCGCCGGTAGTGTAAGCCGCGCACACACGCCTCCCATCAACGACTCCTCGAGCGAAATCGATCCGCCGTAAGTCTCAACCAAGTCACGAACGATCGCCAGGCCGAGGCCTGAGCCCTGTGCGGTTTCGTCTGCTCGAATGCCGCGCTGCAACACAATATCGCGCTTCGCAACGTCAATTCCTGGTCCGTCATCTTCGACGGCAATGACAACGCGGTCCCCTTCCATGGAAGTTGCGAGCGTGACCCGCGTGCGAGCCCATTTACAGGCATTGTCGAAGAGGTTGCCGAGCATCTCGTCGAGGTCCTCTCGCGGTCCACGGAAATTGTGCGACTCAGGGACGTCGATCTTGATGCTGAGAGCTCGCTCGGCATACAGCCGCTGAAGCGTGCGGGCAAGTCCTTCCGCAGATTCGGCCACCGACGTCCGTGCCGCAGGCAAGACGGCGGAGGCGGCCGATCGTGCGTGCGACAGGTGATAGTCAATGTGCCGGCGCATGCGATCGATCTGCTGATCGAGTTCCAGGGCGAGCTGTCCATGCCCTGCCGCACGCACCTGCTGCGCCTCGTGCATCAGCACCGAAAGGGGCGTCTTCAGAGCATGGGCGAGGTCGCCGGCCCTTGCAACGGCGCGGGCAACGCGGCGCTCGCGTTCCTCGAGCAGCGCATTCATGTCGTCGACGAGCGGCTGGACCTCCGACGGATAGCGTCCGCCGACGCGCCCATCGATGCCTCCATGCACGGCTGAGAGGCGGTCGCGGAGTTCATTGATTGGCGAGATGCCTCGGCGGATCTCCAGGAGCCCCAACAGCATCGAGAGCCCTCCGACGATGGCGGTGATCGGCCCGTGTCGGAAGAACATCCAGCGGGACGCAGCCTGAAGTGGCGCATGCCGGAAGAACGTCTCGGAGGATACGGCCTGACCTGACGAATGAGCCGCGGCATGAGCGGCGGAACCGTCGAGCGTCACGACGTGGAGAACGACGCCCGTGAGAGCGAAGAGGCCGATCGTCCAGAGAACGGCGCTGATCAGGATGTGCGTTTTGAGTGAGAGGAAGCTCATTCGATCCGATAGCCAAGACCCCGAACGGTTTCGATGGACGACGCACCCAGCTTCCGTCGCAGACGCCCGATAAACACCTCCACCGTGTTGGAGTCGCGGTCGAAGTCCCGCGCGTAAATGTGCTCGGCCAGCTCCGTCTGCGAGACTACGCGCCCGCGATGATGCAGGAGGTACGAGAGCACTCGGAACTCATGGCCCGTGAGCTTTACCGGCACACCGGCGAGTGCGACACGCGACAGTCGTGGATCGAGTGTGACGGGGCCCGCCCTCAGTTCTGACGCGACCTGACCGCTCGCCCGGCGTATCAGCCCGCGCAGGCGGGCCAGCACTTCCTCAATCCGAAACGGCTTTCCTACGTAGTCGTCCGCGCCGCTGTCGATGCCCTCGACCTTCTCGTGCCAGCTGCCGCGAGCCGTGAGCACCAGCACCGGTGTAGCCAGCCCTCCGTCGCGCCACTTCCGCAACAGGGTAAGGCCGTCGATCTTCGGTAGTCCCAGATCGAGGATCATCGCGTCGTACGGCTCCACATGGGCCAGGACATCCGCCTGCTCGCCGTCGGCAGCATGATCCACGACATACCCCGCCGCCGCGATTGACGATGTCAGCTGCCTCGCGAGCAATGCCTCGTCCTCGACGACAAGGATCCGCATCTACCTCCCCCTTTACTCTTACTACTTAAAGCTGAACGGAAGCTGAACGAGGCGTTCATGCGCCGTTCAGCCAGACTTGCCTACACTTCCGAGAGTCTCGTGTCGCGCTCGAGTGCCCATCGGAGCCTGCGTTCAGCTACAAGATGAACAAGAAACCCGCCATCCAATCGTCCATTCAGCCACTGGGCATCGGCAGCGACCTCCGTCGTCGCGTCCTGTTCCACCATATGCCGATCGCCGCAGCGAGTGCCCTGGTCCTCGTCCTCTTCATGACGCTTCCGATTCTCCGGGCTCAGTCCCTTGGAGACATCTTCAGTGGAGCGCTTCCTCGGGAGCGCGGTGAAGGCGCGCCCATGGATCACCGCGACGGCCACACGATGGATCGCGGTGGGCACCAGAGTGAACCGCCCCAGCATGGCGTTGGCCAAGGCGGACAGGTGGATCCCGGAGCCCATGCCGGGCGGATGGGTCACGGCGGGGCGACTGCCGGGGCGACCGATCGCGGCGAACGCCAACACGGTCCATTCGTTCGGCAGCTTACATTCGCGACCGGCTATGTGGCACTCGGGCTCCTCGGGTTGACCCTCCTCATCGGACCGGCCAACTTGCTACTGAACAAGCGTACTCCGGTTTCGAATTATCTGAGCCGTGACGTTGGAATGTGGGCAGCCATCGTCAGTGTGGTCCACACGATCCTCGCGTTGCAGGTGCATGGCAGCGGGAGGCTCCGTGACTTCGCACATTTCTTCGTCGGACCGGATGGCAGTCCGCTGCTGAACAGTTTTGGCCTCGGGAACTGGACGGGACTTGCCGCACTGGTAATCGTCCTGGGGCTGCTCGCGATCTCCAGCGATGCCGCGCTGAGAAGACTTAAGGCAAAGCGATGGAAGCGGCTCCAGCGCCTGAACTACGCCTTGTTCGTACTGGTCATCTTGCACGCCTTCTTCTACGGCGCACTGCTGCGAATCACATCGCCCACTGCCTTCCTCCTCACTCTCAGCGTCATCGCGGTCTGTATCGGCCAGGGTGTTGGAATCGGGCTGTGGCGGCGGAGAGACACAGGCATAGAGCGTCCGCTCTCATAGTGCGGCAATCTCGAGCTACTGACCATGCGTCGAGAAGACGCGAGCGCTTCCGTCTTTGTCGAATGCCATGACGTCGTAGACCTGGGGCTTCACGTCCGGGAGTTCCATGCCCGGTGAGCCGATCGGCATTCCCGCAACCGCCAAGCCAGATAGGGCCGGACGCTCCGTGAGGAGGCGCTGCACGTCGGCCGCCGGCACGTGCCCTTCGACCACATACCCGTCCACCACCGCTGTGTGGCACGACTCGACATGCGGCGGGATCCGATGGCTCGCCTTAACTGACGCGAGGTTTGTCATGTCCGTCGTGCGAACCGTGAACCCGTGACTCTGGAGGTGCTCCACCCACTTGGCGCAGCACCCACAGGTTGGTGTCTTGTATACGTCGACAACCGGCCACACGCTCCCCTGGGATGCACCCCCGTCCTGGCGTACCGCAGCTCCGACATCGGTCGGCTCCTCCGCAGAACGCCCGAAAAAGACCGCGAGGCCGATACCGAGCGGCACCGCGACTGCTCCACCGATGCCCAACCATGCCTTCTTCGAGGCACGCGCTTTCCGACTTACGTGCTTACTCATACGACACCTCCTGTGTGCCGCCACTCGGTTCCGCCGATCCGGCCAAGCGAATCGCGGCGCTCACGCATGCAGTGACATCCGGGACGTCGCGAGCCGGCCCTTGCGCCACGCACGTACCTTCATGATGTAGAAGATCACCGGCGTGATGATCAGCACGTGGACCGTCGACGTGATCATCCCGCCGATGATCGGCGCCGCAATCGGCTTCATGACGTCCGAGCCTACCCCCGTGCTCCACATGATCGGCAGCAGCCCTGCCATCACGACGCTCACGGTCATCAGCTTCGGACGGAGCCGTAGCACGGATCCGGCGACGGTCGCCTCCCAAATGTCCTGCTTTGTGATCTCGCCGCCGCGGTGAAGCCGCCTGTCCAGTGCCTCGTGCAGGTAGACGACCATGACGACGCCGGTCTGGACAGCGACACCGTAGAGCGCGATGTACCCGACCCACACCGCGACGGAGAAGTTGTAGCCAAGTAACCACTGGAGGATGACACCTCCGGTCATGGCGTAGACCACCGAGAGCATGACGATCGTCGCCTCCGAGACGGAGTGGAACGTCATGTACAGCAGCATGAAGATGATGAAGAAGACGATCGGAATCAGGATCTGCAGCCGCTCGCGTGCGCGCACCTGGAACTCGTATTGGCCGGTCCAGAGCAGCGTGTAGCCCGGCGGGAGCGTCACCCCAGCCTCGATCGCCTCTCGAGCCCGAGTTACGTAGCCGCCGATATCTCGCGACGCCGTGTCGACGTAGACGTATCCGGCGAGCTGCCCGTCCTCGTCTCGAATCATCGCGGGCCCTGGCGTCAGCACGATCTCGGCGAGCTGCCCGAGCGGTACATGCGATCCCATCGGCGTCATGACGAGCACGCGTTCGAGCGCGGGGATGTCCTCACGGAAATCCCGGTTGTATCGCACGTTCACCGGATAGCGCTCGCGACCCTCGATCGTGCGCGTGACGTTCTCACCGCCCAGCGCCGACTGGATGACGTCCTGCACGTCCTCAATCGTCAGGCCGTGCCTCGCGATGGCCTCGCGGTCGATTCGGATATCCGTGAAGTAGCCTTGCGCCACGCGCTCGGCGTACACGCTGCGGGTGCCGTCAACCCCCTGCAGCGCCTGCTCGATGTCGCGCCCAATGCGCTGGATCTCGTTGAGGTCGGGTCCGAAGATCTTGATGCCGACCGGCGTCTTGATACCGGTCAGCAGCATGTCGAGCCGGTTCCGGATTGGCTGCGTCCAGGTATTCGGGAAGCCGGCGAACTGCAGCGCGGCGTCCATCTCGGCCTGCAACTGCTCGGTCGTCAGTCCTGGCCGCCACTGCTCCTTCGGTTTCAAGGTGATGGTGGTATTGACCATTCCCATCGGCGAGTTGTCCGTCGACGTCGTGCCGCGTCCCACAGTCCCGAAGACCCGCTCCACTTCGGGGAATTGGCGCAACAACTTGTCCTGCACCTGGAGTATCCGGGTGGCCTCTCCGATGGACATTCCGGGTGGCGAGGTGGGCATGTACAGGAATGAGCCCTCGTAGAGCGGCGGCATGAATTCGCTGCCGATCCCAAACAGGAGCGGAATCGTGAGCGGTACGACGGCAAAGTTCACGACCAGAGCGGCCCATTTCCAGCGTAGGGCGAGGCGCAGAATGGGCGCATAGAGCGCCGTAAAGAAGCGTGAGACAGGATTCACCGATTCCGGCTTCAGCCGCTTTCCGCGAATGAAGATCGTCATCAGCACTGGCACCAGCGTGATCGAGAGGATCGACGCAAAGACCATCGCGAATGTCTTCGTGAATGCCAGCGGCCGGAACATGCGCCCTTCCTGCGCCTCGAGCATGAACACGGGCACGAACGACACGATGATGATCACCAGCGAGAAGAAGATCGCCCGGCCCACTTGTTTGGCGGAGCGAATCACGACAGCAGGTTGTTCTTCGTAGGTCGGCACGGACACCGAGTGATCGTCCCCCGGCTCCGACACATGGCGGTAGGCGTTCTCCACCATCACAATCGACGCATCGACCAACACACCAATCGCGAGCGCGAGACCGCCAAGCGACATGATGTTCGACGTGACGCCCAGGTAGTACATCGGGATAAACGATGCGAGAACGGCGATCGGCAGCGCCAAAATGGGAATGAGGGCAGAACGGAAGTGGAACAGGAAGACGATGATCACGATCGAGACGACGATCGCCTCTTCGATCAATGTGTTGCGCAACGTGTTGATCGACTCGCCGATTAGCCACGATCGGTCATAGGTCGGCACGATCTGGACGCCCGGCGGGAGCGCGCTCTGCACCTCCCGGATCTTGGCCTTGACGCGGTCGATGACGTCGAGCGCGTTCTCGCCAAAGCGCATCACGACGATTCCGCCAACGACCTCACCATTTCCGTCGAGCTCTGCCACGCCGCGCCGAATGTCTGGACCAATGCGTACTTGGGCGATGTCGCCGACCCGAATGGGTGTGCCGGCGGTCGAGGCCCCGAGCGAAATGCGCTCGATGTCAAGGGCCGATTGCAGGTAGCCGCGGCCGCGCACCATGTATTCGCGGCCTGCGAACTCCAGCAACCGGCCTTCCACATCGTTATTGCTCGCCTGGATGGCCATGACGACGTCCTTCACAGCCAGGTCGTAGGCGGCCAGCTTGTTCGGATCGAGGTTCACCTGGTACTGCTTGACAAACCCGCCGATGCTCGCCACCTCGGCCACGCCCGGCACCGACGCGAGCCAGTACCGCAGATACCAGTCCTGGAATCCGCGAAGATCCGCCAGCGTGTGCTGGCCGGTCTCGTCGACCAGTGCGTATTCGAACACCCATCCCACGCCGGTGGCGTCAGGGCCGATCACTGGATTCACGCCCTCAGGCAGCTGACCCCTGATGCCCTGGAGGTACTCCACGACCCGACTTCGGGCCCAGTACATGTCCGTGCCATCCTCGAAGATGACGTAGACGTACGAGATCCCGAAGTCGGTGAAGCCGCGAACCGTCCGCACGTTGGGTGTGGAGATGAGCGCCGAGACGATCGGGTAGGTGATCTGGTCCTCTATCAGGTCAGGGCTCCGCCCCATCCACTCTGTGGAGACGATCACCTGCACGTCCGAGATATCCGGGACGGCATCGACGGGAGTCGTCGTCATCGCCCAGATCCCCCAGAGTGTCAACACCAGCGTGCCGGTGAAGACCAGGAACCGGTTCCCCGCGCACCAATCGATGATTCGTTCGATCATGTGTGCTCTCGCTCAGAAGACAGGCACCAGGGCCCGCACCACCAATGGCGCGCCCCTACTTCGCGGTGAGGGTCATCTTCCGGCTGCCGATGTCCTGTCCACCGCGCATCACCATCACCGTCACGTCCCAAGTGCCCGCCATCGTGACCTGCCCCTTGCCTCGGTAGATTCCATTCCCCTGGTGCATGAGCTCGGCCTTACTTCGCATCTCCGGCATGTTCATCGACGGCATCGCCGCCATGAAGAACTCCGTAGACACCATCGCATCAGTAACTGGCTTGCCGCCCTGCATTACTGTTGCTTCAAGCGTGTTCTCGCCCATCACGACGGGATCTGGCTGCGTCCTGAAATTGATGTCGACTGCCTGCATGCCGGCCTGTACCGCTGGCGTCGACGAGGCTGGCGCACTCTCGGTGGCCGGCTGCTCGCTTCCGCCGCCACATGCGGCCGTGATCACCGCTGCCACCGCAACCGCCGCCACTCCAAGTGCCACACTCGTGCGTGTCATGCGCGTTCTCCTTTTACTGGGGCTGGAGCCCCACGTCATCTCGCCACCACGGCGAGTTGCCTGGATCCCAGACGCTGCCCATCCTTGCTGACCGTCACCGTCACGTCCCAACGGCCGCCCATCATCACTTGGCCGGATCCGCGATACACGCCACCCCCAACCGGAGGCAGCTTCGCTTCGTTCCGCATCGCCGGCATGTTCATCGTCGGCATCGCGGGCATGAAGAACGTCACCGAAACGTCCGCGTCCGAGACCGGCTGGCCCGATGCATCCGTGACCGACACCTCCAGCACGTTGTCACCGGTTCTCGGCGGATCGGGCTGCGAACGGAACGTGATGTCCAACTGCTGGCCGGCGCTGCCGCTTTCCGTGAGCGCAGGTGCCGGTTCAAACGCACCCACCGACGCTCGAAGCTGGCTCTCGGAGTCGAGGAAGAATGTCGCGCCCACCGCGACCACTTCCCCTTCCTTCACGCCATCGAGGATCTGCACGCGATCGCCGAGTCGCTGGCCGACGGTGACATCCCGTGGCTGGAAGTAACCGTCGCCCTCCGCTACGAACACGAGCTGCCGTGTGCCGGAGTCCAGCAGCGCGTTCGCAGGGATGGTCGTACTCATGCCTATGGGCGTATCCAGCGCGACGTTGGCGTACATCCCCGGCTTGAGCCGGCCGGCGCCGTTGGCCAGGTCGAACCGAACCCGAACGGTCCGCGTGTTCTCCTCGACGAATGGGTAGATGTAGATGACGCGGCCGTTGAAGCGCTCGCCCGGATACGCATCGAGCGTGACCGTCGCCGACTGGCCGGCCCGCACGAGCGGGATCTCCTGCTCATAGATCTCCGCCTCGACCCAGACACGGGAGAGATCCGCAATCTTGTAGAGCGTCTGCCCGGGCATGACGTGCATGCCTTCGAGCGCCTGCTTCTCGATGACAAATCCAGTGACCGGCGATCGGAACGTCACTGTCGTCAGTGCCTCTCGTCGTTCCTCCAGCGCTTGGATCTGATCGGCCGGCAGGTCCCAGAGGGCGATCCGCTGCCTGGCCGACGCCACGAGGCGATCTGCGTACTCGCGCGCATCGGCGATCTGCGACTCGCGTAACTGGTCGCGCGTTTTCAGCGCCAGCAGGTACTCCTGCTGCGTCGTCAGCAGTTCCGGACTGTAGAGGGTGAACATCGGATCGCCCTGCTGCACCAGCTTGCCCGTGTAGTCCACGTGCAGGTCGTGGATCCAGCCTTCCAGCTTGAGGTTTACGTCGG
>JBFWPD010000105.1:0-10219 GCA_050250175.1 Vicinamibacterales bacterium | reverse complement strand
CCAAACAGGACCTAAAGGACCTGCTAGAGGACCTGAAGGACCATCGAGAATCTCCAGGACCTCGAGAGACTCGTTCAGGACACCGCGACCAGATGACTCAGCTCGACGTGCAGGCGGGCGAGCGAGACGTTGCGCTCGGCGCAGAGCTTCCGCAAGCGCTCGAGGCGCTCGACGTCGATGAGCGGCGTCGTGATCACGACCTTCTCCACCTGACCGTCGGCGATCAGCTTCATGAGGACCGGATAGCCGCCGAGCACGGCGTAGCCCTGCATCCGCACGCCCGCCATCAGCGGATCGTCGTCGATGAACCCGAGCATGCGGCAGCCGCCGTCGGTGTCATCGAGCATGGTCCGCACCGACGTCGCTGCACCGTCGCCAGGACCGTAGATCACCAGACGGGGCCCCTTCGGACGCCTGCGGTTGGTGAACTCGCTGAACAGGCGGAAAGACGCGCGCGATCCGCAGAGCATCAGCATCAACAGGGCCGCGTAGATCACGAAGACGCCGCGCGAATAGTTCTCGAACCGGTAGAGATAGACGATCGCGGAGACATTCGTGAGGGCGCCGAGCAGGACGCCCTTGGCGAACGTCACGCCATCCATCAGCCCGAACAATCGCCACACGCCCTTGTAGGCTCCGACCGCATACAACGCCACGGACTGGACGCCGACGACGAGCGGGAGCGAGGCGAGAAAGTTGTCGTAGTAGCCGTTGAACGCGGGTCCCTCGAAGCGCAGCCGGTAGGCCATCTGATAGGCCAGCGCGACGAGGCAGACGTCGAGCAGCACTTCGGCCAGCCGTCGCTTGTACATGATGTCGGTCACGAACGGCGTGAAGCGGCTCGCGGTGAACCGCGCGCTCTCCGGATTCACGTAGACGCGTACCCGCGAGAGAAATACGACAAAGAGGATCATCCCGATCAGGAACGCCGCCGCGGCCGTTCCTGGCCAGCCGCTCTGGAACCTGTAGATCATCACGGCAAGCAGACCGCTGAAGGCCGCCATGCTCCAGAGCACCGCCACGGCCTCACGCTCGGACAGTCCGAGCGCAACGAGCCTGTGCGACGCGTGATCGCGTCCGCCTTGCGCAGCACTCCGGCCAGAGAGCAGGCGGGAAACGGTGACGAGCGCCGTGTCCAGGATCGGCACGAGGAGCACCAGCACGGGGCCGATGAGAATCGAGATGACGTTGGTGCGGCTGTAGCTCTCGTCCGGAGATCCCAGAGTGAGGACGGCGAGATTGAGCCCGACGAAAAGGCTGCCGCTGTCTCCCATGAAGATCGACGCGGGATGGAAGTTGTAGACGAGGAATCCCGCGAGCGCACCCAGCATGAGGGCCAGATACGTCGCCTCCGGAGTCGCGCCACCCGTGGTGAATGCGCCGAGCAGCGAGGCGCCGGCAATGACCGCGATGCCCGCACACAGCCCGTCCATGTTGTCGAGGAGGTTCAGTGCGTTCGTCAGTCCGACGATCCACACCATCGTCAACATGACGTCCACGGCGGCCCAGTCCGTCCAGTCCAGCCTGTACCCGAAGAAGACGAAGACCGAAGCAACACCGATCTCGATGACGAGCTTCGTGTAGGGGGCAAGGGTGACGAGATCGTCGACGAGTCCGAGCGCGAACATCGCCGCCGCGCCGACCATCAGTATGGCCAGGTCGTCAGTGATCCCGAAAAAGGGTGCTGTTCCGAAGACAGCCAGGGCAATCGCAACGCCGCCCAGAAGCGCCGTGGGGCGGCGATGCCAGCGATCGTCGCGGGTCGCCGCGACATAGCCCAGCCGCAGCGCGATCGATCGACAGGCGGGGACAAGAGCGAGGGATAGAGCGAACGACGTCAGCGCGACCCAGAACAAGCCGAGCATTGGCGGACATTGTAGCGTGGGGTCCCACGCATCGTGCCCGATCAAATGTGTTGTTCGAGGCGACTAAATTGTCATGTCGGCGTGCGGATGACTCAGCTCGTCCGCGGCCATCCGACGTCCGGCGGGCTGGACCCCGCCGGCCGCACGGCCGCGGCATACAGATCGTGGTACGCACTGACCGCCGCCGCGAGATGGAACCATCTCGCGGCGAGTGCGCGGGCTGCATCACGGACATCGTCCCGCCGCGCCGACGAGGCGAGCTCGTACGCTGCCGCGCGCAGTGCCTCGTCGGTCGTCTCTTCGACTCTGATGCCGGCGGACGTGCCGTGAAACACCCGGACCGTATCGCCAAACGTGTTGGTAACGACCGGAATTCCGCACGCGAGCAGTTCGCCGAACTTCACGGGAGATCCGGCGCGGCTCGACGGAGAGGGTTGCCGGAACGAGACTGCCGCCTCGGCCCATCGAATTGCGGGCGGAACACCCGTGTGCCTTGCCGCAAATGGCACGAGCTCATCAGAGACGCCGGCGCCCTGCAATGCGCGAAGAATGTCGCCGGGATCGCTGCGCGTCACGACAAGCAATCGGGTCGGACGCCCGTCCATCGATTGCACGGCCTTCCGCCATTCGAGGTAGAAGCGACCAATCGCCTCGTCCATATACCAGGTGCCGAGCGATCCGACGTACCCGAGGACACGGGCGCCTGACAGCCGCGGAGCAAGCGCCGGGTCCGGCGGCACGCGAGGAGAGAACAGCTCGAGGTCCACGCTGCCTGGAATGACGTGGATTGGGGCGGCAATCTCCGGCGCAAAGGGATACTCCTCGCGGAGATAGCGCTGCGCTTCGAGCGTGACGACCGCAATCGCACTGGCGCGCCGGAAGAGCGTCCGCTCGATGCGTTTCACGGCGCGGTACTTCGGATCGTCGGCAGGCCACGCGCCGCCGTCCACCTTCTCTTCAGGCCAGAATCCCCGGGTGTCGAACAGCAGCGGTGTGCCTCTCGCCACCGTGAGAGGCAGGACGAACGCGGCGGGCACGTACGATCGCGCGTGGATCAGCTCTGCCCCGCGCAGCAACCCGATCAGGGCCGACACGGCGAGACCGCGGCTCATGTCGTAGGCAGTCGCCGGCACGGTGGGATGCCGGTGATACCGCAAGGCGGTCCAATGCACGCCCTCGAAGAGCCGCTCTCGCCAGCGTGTAGGCACACCAGGCTTCTCGAAGCTGACGATCTCGAAGCGATGACCGCGCCGGGCCAGTCCCTCGACATAGGGCCGCACCTGGCTTTGACCCAGAGGGTCCTCGAGGCCGTCGTAAGTGACGTAGACGATCTTCACGGCTTCAGGCTTCAGGCTTCAGGCGACGGGACAACTGGACCACGTCCTTGAAGAGCGCCGCCATCCGCGGAGCGTGCACGCACGCGGAGTAGTGCGCGTCAACGGCGGACCTGGCGGCCTTGCCAAGGCGACGTCGCAACTCGGCATCCGAAAGAAGCTGCCGCACATGCTCCACCCACTCGTCGTCACTGGCTGCATGGAGGCCGTTGACTCCGTGCGTCACAATCCGGGTGTTCACGCCGACCGGAGACACGACAGGCGGAATACCGAGCGCCATGTACTGCAGTGCCTTGAGACCACACTTCCCTCGCGACCACTCATCGTCGGTCAACGGCATGAGCCCTACATCTGCGGGTGCGAGGTCGAGCACCTCCGTTTCGGCCCGCCACGGAAGGAGGCGCACGTCGATTCCCTCGATCGACGTGCGAGCGCCGATTACCAGCAGCTCGAAGTCGCACAGCTGGCGCAGGCGCCGGAGCGCAGGGCCCAGGCGCTCGAGATACGGCACCGTGGTCTGGCTGCCGGTCCACGCGACGACCGGACGCGAATTCGCCGCTCGTGCCTGCAGCCGATATTCGTCGGTCTCGATCGTGGTGGGCACCACATGCACGTGTGAGCTGTGCCGTCTGGCAAACCCCGCGAGGTGCTCGTTGCCTACGGTGACGGCGGTGGCGAGCCTGCACAACGCATCGACCTTCGACGGCTTCTTCAGGAATGAGAACGACCTGTTCGCGCCGCTCGTGGCCGGCAGGTAAATCGCGTCGTCGAAGTCGTAGACGATGGGACACCGGCGGGCGACGAGTTGCTCGAGCCACGTTGTCCCCAGGAACCCGGCTTCGCGATAGACGAATGCCACGTCAAAACGATCGACGGTCCCGAGATCCTTGAGCCGGCGGCCATAGCCCGAGAGTACTGCGCGTGCCTTCGCTGGAATGTGCCCGGACGCCCACAGCACGTCGAGATCCGAGGGCTGGAGGAACGGCGAATACGTAACCGAGACTCCCTCGCGCCGCATGCGCGGCGCCCACTGCTCGATTCGATAGCGCTGGCCTCCGACGCGCTTCACCGGGTACGGGAGGAGCGCGAGGACACGGATCTCCGGGACCACCATCACCTGCCGAGTCCGCCGTTCACGCCGCCAATGTTGCCACAGTCACCGAAGTAAGATCGCAGGGCTCCTGTTCATGAGTGTCGAGAACGCCGCAGCGCAGAACCGATCGGACCCTCGTCCCGCCGGGCCCGTCCGCGTCGTCCGGATGATCGCCCGCTTGAATGTGGGCGGACCCGCGCGTCATGCGACGACACTCGATGCGGGCCTGAGAGCGCACGACATCGAAACGCTGCTGGTGCACGGCTCGGTCGATTCCAGCGAGGGCAGCCTCGAGGATCTCGTGCCTGCGCTCGGGCTCCGGGCTCTCAAGATCCCCGAGCTCGGACGACGAATCGCCCCCTGGAGCGACGCGCGCGCTCTCTGGCGGCTGGCGACACTCATCTTCCGGGAGCGGCCCGACGTCGTCCACACCCACACCGCGAAAGCGGGAACGCTCGGACGGCTTGCCGCGTACGCATACAACGTGACGCGACCGCGCAACCGTCGATGCGTCGTGATCCACACGTTCCACGGTCATGTGCTCAAGGGGTATTTCGGTCCTGTGGGAGACGCTGCCGTCCGCCTGGCCGAACGCACGCTTGGCAGGATGACCGACCGTGTCGTCGCCATCTCGCTCAGTCAGCGGCGCGACATCTGCGACGTCTATCGCGTGGCTCCTCCCGGCCGCACGGTCGTCGTCGAGCTGGGCCTCGACCTCGAGCAGCTTCTGACGCTCGCGCCGGATACCCGCTTGCGCCGCGAGCTGGGCATCGACGGCGGCGAGATCGTTTTCGGCTACGTCGGACGTCTCGTGCCGATCAAGAACCTGGATCTCCTGCTGGACGCATTCTCGCTGCTCGTCAGCCGCGTGCCGAACGCAAGGCTCGTGGTTGCCGGCGACGGTCAGTCACGGGCGGCGCTGGAACAGCGCGCGCAGGCGCTCGGCACAGGCGGCCGAGTGGCTTTTCTCGGCTGGCGGCGCGACCTCGACGCCATCTATGCCGGCATCGACGTCGGCGTGCTCAGCTCGCTGAACGAAGGCACGCCGGTGGCGCTCATCGAAACCATGGCCGCTCGACACCCCGTGGTGGCCACCGCGGTCGGCGGTGTCGAAGATGTCGTCAGCCACGACAGAAACGGACTGGTCGTAGCGCTTGATGCGACCGCCATGGCGGACGCGATGGAGCGCCTGGCGCGTGACTCAGAACTGCGCGGACGCATGGGCGAAGCCGGACGGCGGGACGTCGCCGCGCGCTACGGTCACGCGCGGCTGGCACTCGAGATCAGCCGGTTGTACCGGGAAGCGTTGGCGGAGAAGCGCGAGGGTCTTCGTTGAGGTCTGCCGGAGTCGCGTCACGATCCATCGTCGCGAGGATCATGAGCCAGAGCGGTACGACAGCCAGCATGCGCAGCCTGAACTGCGTGCCGAAGTTGGTCACGACGTACGCGAGAAGGAGACTGGTCGTCCCGCCGAGCAGAAAGAGGTACGAGACAAACGGCAGGCGGCGACGGACCGCGTCCCAGCGCATGTAGAGCACCACGAAGGTCAGCAGCAACGTCGCGTCGACAAACAACGTGTCGATGTCCGTGACGAACAGCAGGCCGCCCCCTCCGTCGATATCGACAATGGAGAGCGCCTCGAGCGCCGATATCGGGATGAACAGCGTGGCGAGTCCCATACCGAGACGGCGCGCGTAGCCCTGGGGCGTGGTCGCCATCGGGAGAGTCGCGCGCACCCGTCCCCCGCTTCGCTCGTTTCCCTGAACGCCCGCCGCAGACTCAGGAGGCGGCAGCGGGGTCGACACAAGATTCGTATCGCCGCCGCTTCTCGCGAACCCCGCCCGCGCCTGGTCGATTCGCCGCAGGACCATGGCGACCATCCCTTCGTTCCCTGCGGCTCCCGTTCTGTTCACCAGTATGCGTGACACACGGGACAGGTACAGATCGTGGGGACCGGCAGCTCTGACGTACACGGCCACGCTCAGCGCGGCCACGGCCACCGAGAAAATCACCTGCCGAAACAGCGTCTCCCGGCGCAGACGCAGCATCCACAGTCCCAGGATCGCCGTGAGACTGCACGTCATGAAGAAGGCAAAATAGGCGCGAATTCCCGCGGCCCCGTAGATCGCGGCCAGCCAGGCGGCGAGCCCTGCGAGAACAGCCCGGCGTGAAGACAGCAGCGTCCGTGCGCCGCTCGCGACCGCGTTCGACATGAAGAACACGCCGACAGCGCCGAGGACGATGATGAACGAGAAGACGTCATCCTTCAGGGACTGCGAACCGTGGATGACGTGCACTGGTGAAAGGCTGAAGGCCGCGAGCAGGGCGAGCAACGGCCAGTGGGCCCTCCAGTCGTTCGTCGGCTTCCACACGTACACGAGCAGCGCGCACAGGACGCAGTACATGAACAGGTTCAGGAACATGCCGCTGATCGGGCTCATGCCAACCAGCCGCATCCAGAGCGCAACGGCCATGACGTAGGACGGGGACGCCGACCGGGGCATGATGGTGTCCAACCCCTCGGTCGCGGCCGTTGCCGCACGGGTCATGTACCAGAAAGCGTCGGGCGCAAGCGACCAGTAACCATCCCCGCGATGCAGTCTGCCCAGGAACGAAAGATCGAGATACGAGATCCAGAACAGGACGACGCCAAGGAAGGCGCGAAGCAGCAGGCCGCCCGCGAAGATGTTCGCGGCAATCGTGGATTGCCGGTGGATCCTGCGATAGATCCAGAGGATGGCGAGACCGATGCCAAGACCGCCGAGCGCCTGCAGACCCAGCGTGAGCAGATACGGCTCGAATGTCATCGGCATCAGGGCGTCACGCAGCTGCCGGCGCCGTCGCCGGGCAGCGGCGGTCGATGAATGTGCGGTGCCACAGCTCGAGCATCAGGAGCACCCAGAGCCGCGTCTGATGCTCGCGCACTCCCTGGACATGCTCGTCGAGGTAGCGGCGCACGACCTCCGGCCGGAAGTAGCCTCGATGTCTGGCCTGCTCATCGAGGAGCAGATCGTACGCCATTTCACGGAGTTCCTGACGAAACCATCTGTCGATGGGCACACCAAACCCGCGCTTCGACTGCCGCAGGACACTCTCCGGCAGGACGCCCGTCATGACCTTTCGTACGAGGTACTTGCTCACCGTACCCCGCAGCTTCATCTCGGCCGGCAGGCTGGCGGCGAACTCGACGAGCTCGTGGTCGAGCAGCGGAGAGCGGACTTCGAGAGAGTTCGCCATGCTGGCAATGTCCATCTTGACGAGCAGGTCGTCGGGCAGATACCTCAGGACATCCGCGTGGGCGGTCTGCTCGACAAACGACGCGGCGTCGGATTGGTCGTAGGCAGATGACAGCAGCGTCATCGAGCTCTGGTGCCGCATGCCCTCGGCGAACTCCGGCGTGTAGAGGTCGTCCTTCCACTCGTCGCCGCCCGTCAGCCACTGAAAGTATCGATCGCGGGGCGCCAGTGGAAGCGCGCTCGCGAGTCTGGCCAGCCGCGGCCCCGCGGAACGCTGCCCGGCGCGAGGCAGGAGCCCCGCGGTCCGCGCCATGACCGCGCGGGCGCCTCGCGGCAGGCTGTCGAGCCGGCCGGCGATCGAGGTCGCCAGATAGCGGTCGTATCCAAGAAAGCTCTCGTCTCCGCCGTCGCCGGTAAGAGCCACGGTAACAGACTGGCGTGCCAGCTCGCTGACGACGAACGAGGGCAAGGCGGAGGAGTCGCCGAACGG
The DNA here is from genome assembly GCA_050250175.1 of Vicinamibacterales bacterium. Classification (GTDB taxonomy): domain Bacteria; phylum Acidobacteriota; class Vicinamibacteria; order Vicinamibacterales; family CAVVIG01; genus JBFWPD01. The sequence goes on along the minus strand of JBFWPD010000105.1, from coordinate 2,201 downwards.
CTCGTCGTGATGCCACGCCAGTCGCGGGAGAAGAGCGGCGGCGTCGGGCCTCACGATCAGCTCGTGATGGTCGGTCTCGAAGTGTCGCGCCACTTCGCGGGCCTTCGGCAGCTCGTTGTAATCGCGATCGTCGAAGCCAATCGAGAACGTGCGAATCTGGCCGCTCGACCGGCGCCGCATCATGGCGACGACCACGCTCGAGTCGATGCCTCCGCTCAGGAGCGCTCCGAGAGGCACGTCGCTGATCATCCTCGCGGAGACGGCGTCCCCGAGGCGTGCGAGCAGTTCACCGGCGAGCGCGGCTTCCGGCCCGGTTCGCTTCGGCTGATAGTGCAGCGACCAGTATCGATGGAGGCTGACGCGTCCGTCGGTCAGCAGCAGATAGTGCGCGGGCGGGACCTTGTGAAACCCGTCGAAGGCCGAAAGCGGCCCGGGGACGACACCGAACGTGAGGTAGTGGTGGATGGCGTCGAACGACACGCGCGCAGGCACCGACTCGTCCTGGAGTATTGCCTTGGGCTCGGACGCGAACACCAGCCGCTCATCGTCGAGAAAATAGAACAGCGGCTTCTTCCCCAGCCGATCGCGGGCGAGCAGCAGGGTCCGGCGGCGGCCGTCCCAGACGGCAAACGCAAACATTCCGCGCAGCCGGCGGACGCAGTCGGGCCCCTCTTCTTCGTAGAGGTGCAGAACCGTTTCGGTATCGGTGTTCGAGCGGAAGCGATGTCCCTTGCCTTCGAGCTCTTCCCGAAGCGACTGAAAGTTGTAGACCTCGCCGTTGAACGCGATCCGGACCGACCCATCCTCGTTCGCCATCGGCTGGTGACCGCGGGCCGAGAGATCGATGACGGCGAGACGGCGGGCGCCGAGGCCGGCGCACCCTTCCGCCCAGACACCGCCATCGTCGGGTCCACGGTGCCGAATCGCATCGGTCATCCGCTCGAGCACCCGCTCGTCTACGGTGCCGTGATCGGCAAACACAACGCTCCCGACGATTCCGCACATGGTGGCGGCGCCCCCAGCGCCGCAGGCGTCAGGCGCCCAGGGTCAGAGACGGAGAACGGAGGGCCGCGTGAAGTTCTTCAGGGCGTTCCGGGTGTCGAGGACGAGCGGCATGTCGGCGATGCGCGCGTAGTCGAAGGCGTCGTGATCGGTCGTGATCACCGCGCAGTCGTAGGTGCCCTTGACCGCCTCGTCGAACGGCACCCCCACCATCGCATGGCCGCCATGATCGACGTCCGCGACATACGGGTCCGTATAGGACACCGTGGCGCCGGCCTGCAGCAGCAGTTCGACGATGTCGAGCGCCGGCGATTCGCGAACATCGCCGACGTTCTTCTTGTAGGCCAGGCCGAAGAGGTGAATCCGTGAGCCGTTGAGTGGCTTACGAACGGCATTGAGTCCGTCGGCGAGACGAGCGACCACATAGCGAGGCATCGCGCCGTTGATCTGGCCGGCGAGCTCGATGAACCGGCATTCAAACCCGTCCTGTCGTGCGCGCCACGACAGGTAGAACGGATCGATGGGGATGCAGTGCCCGCCAAGCCCGGGCCCCGGATAGAACGGCATGAACCCGAAGGGTTTCGTTCCCGCGGCGTCGATGACCTCCCAGACGCCGATGTTCATCCGGTGGCACAGGAGCGCGATTTCATTCACGAGGCCGATGTTGACCGCGCGGAACGTGTTCTCGAGCAGCTTCACCATCTCGGCGACGCGCGTCGAGCTGACCGGGATCACCCTGTCCAGGAACGAAGCGTACAGCTCGGCGGCCGCCGCCGTGCTCGCCGGTCCGACGCCGCCCACCACCTTCGGGATGGTGCGGGTCGTATGATGCGCGTTGCCGGGATCCACGCGCTCCGGGGAGAACGCGAGAAAGAAATCGCGATCCGCGACGAGGCCGCGCTCCTCCAGCATCGGCTGGACGACTTCGTCCGTAGTGCCCGGGTAGGTCGTGGACTCGAGCACGACGAGCTGGCCGGGCCGCAGCGTCGCGACAACCGCTTCGACGGCCTTCACGACATACGACAGGTCGGGATCCTTCGTCTTCCTGAGCGGAGTCGGGACGCAGATGTCGATGACATCCATCGTGCCGAGCGCGTTCATGTCTGCGCTGGCCCTGAGACGCCTGGCCGCCACGGCCTGCGCGAGCTCCGCTTCCGGCACGTCAGGGATATAGCTGCGGCTCGAGTTGATGGCGTCGA
>JBFWPD010000104.1:0-10401 GCA_050250175.1 Vicinamibacterales bacterium | reverse complement strand
AGCGGAACGTGCTGCATAGCCTCGGAGAGCACGGCGCGCCCGTCGTCTTGCAGCTGCCAATGGGCGCGGGGGGAGCCAGAGCGGTTGCTGACCTCCCGGCGCTGCACCGCCTCCTCCGGCGCGCGTTTCAGCTGTCGAAGGCGCTCCCCGACGAATTGCTCTACACGTTTCAAAAGCGTATAGCCGGCTTGCCGAGGACCACTGAAGCGGAACGACTCGTGGTTCAGCGGATTGGACAGAGCGTCTTCCGGGAGGGCCTGCTGAGCCTATGGGAGAGCCGTTGCGCCGTGACCGGGCTCGCGGTCCCAGAACTCCTGCGCGCGAGCCATATCAAACCCTGGGCCGCTTGCGACGTAGATGCCGAACGCCTGGACGTCCATAACGGCGTCCTACTGGCGCCACACCTGGACGCGTCCTTCGACTGTGGGCTCGTCACCTTTGATGATGAAGGCGTCCTCGTTGTCAGCGATGTGCTCGATTCCACCGCTCGCGCCCTCCTTGGCTTCGACCGGCAGCTTCGCATGCGTCAGGTCGAGGATGGGCATCGTCGCTATCTGCCGTGGCATCGTGAACGCGTGTTCAGACACTAGGGCTGCAGCCGAGGCTGCTCTGCCGTGACGTATCCCAGGAGTCTGGCCGAGAGTCAGAAGCTCCACGCAGCCGCTACAATTGACGCCTTGAGCCTGACCCTGCGATTGCCCGCGCGTTGGACGGACGCGTCCGGTCTCGAAGCCGCCCTACGAACCGCGCCGGGCATGCACGAGACCGCCGACTCAGACGTCGTGGTCGTGGTCCCCGCCAGCTGTCAGCTGATGATCGAGGCTATCGTCAGGCTTCTGTGTCTTCTCAATCAGTTGGACCACTGCACGAAGCGCGTCATTGTTCAGTTTGAGCAGGGAGAGTCCCCCGTCTTCGGCTATCTCGACCGCGTGGGATTTTTTGACCACCTGTCACCATCTGTCGAGGTGCAACCGTACCGGCCAGCGATTTCCGGTGCGGACCGGTTCAGGGGGCGAAACCCCGGAGTGGTTGAGATTGCCAGAATTGATCGGGCAAATCGAGACGGCGCATTGCTGACGCGATTGACTTCGGCCGTAACGCACGCCTGTAGCGGACGCGCAGACGTCGCGGAGCTGGAGGGTGCGACCTGGACAGTTCTCGCTGAGCTGATCGACAACGTATTTTCGCACAGCCAGACGCCGCTCGACGGGTTCGCAGCCCTCCAGGAGTATCGTGGCGGCAACTGCCTCAAGGTCGTCGTCTCGGACAGCGGTCTTGGGATCATGCAGACGCTGCGACCAGCTCTGCGAACCGAGAATCCTCGACTGGCGAGGATGTCCGACTCGGACCTGCTGGTAGAAGTGTTCCGCCAAGGCCTATCGAGACATGGTGCCGACCGCGGCTTGGGCCTCAAAGGATGTGCCGGGAAGGCCATCAAGTTTCGAGCAAGCCTGGATGTGAGGTTGCCCACTGTCCGCGTCTTTCTTGAGCCCGGACGATCCGGCTACGCCCCAAACACCGCTCACTGCTACGACAAGCTGCCCCTCCTCTGGGGCACGCACATCGCGTTCACGTTCCAGCTTGACTGAATCGGAACGATCTGGTTCAATGAACACAATGAACGAGACGGCGCGCTTACGCCTGCGCGACTTCATGACCTCCGATGAGGGCTGGGGGCGTATCGCAGGCCGGGAGGTTGCCCCTAAGCTTCTTGACTTCATCGAGAGAAGCGCCGGTGTTCCCGTTTTCAGGGTCTCGCTGGCAGGAGTTCGGAGAGTCGACATTTCCTTTGCGTCAGAGACGCTTGTCGAGTTGGCGCGGCGCTTCCGCGGCAGGAAGGGGTTCTGCTTCATAGACTTAGCAGACCCAGACATGCGCGAGAACTGGGAGGCAGCGGCCCTTCGGGCGGCACAGCCCCTTCTTTCCTGGCACGGAGATGCCTGGTCTGTGGTTGGGCCCACGCCAAAGGAGGGGCTGGCCGGAGCGCTCGAGTTTGCGCTGAAACGCGAGGAATCTCGAGCGGCGGATTATGCCGCCGAAACGCCAAAGATGAGCATCACGAACGCGAGTACGAAGTTCAAGCAGCTCTGGGAACAAGGTTTCCTGCTCCGCCGTGAAGCCGGCGCAGAGAGCGGTGGAATCGAGTATCTGTATTTCCCGATCCGATAGGCGCTAATTTTTTTTCCGCCTGATTCATCCGATTCACTGAACGAGATCAAGCTATGCCGTCCCGACTCTCAGCTCCTGAATCGAGCGCAGCACCATTTACGGCAGCACGCGTCCAGTCCCGGCAGGTGGCCGGCACCGTTCAGAACATGCTCTGGGGAAGATCCGCGGGCCGGTGCGAGTTTGCGGGATGCAACAAGCCGCTCTGGAAATCCTCAGTCACTCAAGAGCGAGTGAACATCGCGCAAAAAGCGCACATCTATGCCTTCAGCTCACGCGGACCACGAGCCCGCCGTGGAATCCCGGTTTCGGTGCTCAACAGCGTGGACAACCTGATGCTCGTTTGCCACGAGTGCCACCAAAAGATCGATCGCCGACGCGACGGCGGGCGTTACAAGGCGCCGCTCCTCTTCCAGATGAAGGCGGCGCATGAGCAGCGCGTTCAGCGCGTGACCGGAATCTCAGAGAGGCGACAGAGCCACGTTCTTCTGTACGGCGCCAACATCGGCGAGCACGGCTCACCACTCGCCTACGAGGAGGCCGCTACTGCCATCTTCCCTGGTCGCTACCCGGCCAGCGACACTCCGATCTCACTCGGCGTTGTGAACAGTCCTTCGACCGACCGTGACGCAGGCTTCTGGGTCGCTGAATCCGGCAATCTCACGCGACAGTTCGCTCTTGGGGTTCGCGAGCGCGTCGCCCAGAGGGAGATTCAGCACCTGTCGGTGTTCGCCCTGGCTCCGCAGCCGCTGCTTGTTCTCCTTGGGGTCCTGCTCGGCGACATCAACAACGTGGACGTGTACCAGCGACGCCGCGAACCCGCCACATGGCAGTGGGCATCTGCGGGTCGACACCGGCGCACATCCTTCCGAATCGAAGAGCCCCCTGACCGCAATGGACCGCCGGCACTCGTCCTCTCTCTGAGCGCAACAGTCACGCCCGATCGCGTTGTGTCTGTCATCGGTCCCCGCGCCAGCATCTGGACGATTACAACACGGACCCCGCATAACGACCTGATCACGTGCCGGGATCAGCTGTCGGAGCTACGTATCTTCCTGCGCCGCCTTCTCGATCGCATCAAGGCCACGCATGGTCAGCAGACGCCTGTTCACATCTTCCCCGCCGCTCCCGTCTCTGCGGCTGTCGAGCTGGGCCGCGTTCGCATGCCGAAAGCCGATTCGCCTTGGGTGATCTACGACCAACTGAACGCACGGGGGGCCTTTGTTCGTGCGCTGTCGATTCCAGCAGGAGAGTGAACCATGTCCGGTCTGCAGGCCGCCTTCAGTAGACTCCTCACATTTGTCGTTGACCACCTCGACGTCCCGCCCTCGTATTACGAGAAGGCGGTGGCGCGCCACCGTTCATTAGGCGACTGGCTCTGCCGGCCCGAGTCCCGTGTGGCGCACCTTAAGCCGCACGTCTCGCCACAGGGCTCGTTCCGACTCGGAACCGTCATTCGGCCAATACGCGAGAACGCCGAGTACGATCTGGACAACGTTACGACGCTCCTGCTCTCGAAGACAGCAATGACGCAGAGGCAGCTCAAAGACCTTTACGGCATGGAAATCAAGGACTACGCGACCGGACATGGCATGCTGTCGCCGGTCCAGGAGAAGAACCGCTGCTGGCGGCTCACCTACGCAGACGAGGTGAACTTCCATCTCGACACGCTCCCCAGCGTACCCGAAGACGCAACAAGGATCGCTGAGCTCTTCTCCGCCGGAATCAGGCGTGATCTCGCCGCGTTGGCAATCGGGATCACCGACCGGCGCCACCCGCAGTACGACCAGATCACGTCAGCCCTATTGAGCAGTAACCCCAGAGGCTTCGCTCGCTGGTTCGAGGAGAAGACCCGTCCGGCCGCCTTGGCGAGGATGCGTCGCCTGGTGGAGAGCCGAGCGTACGCCACTGTCGATGACGTACCGGCGTACGAGTGGAAGACGCCGCTGCAGAGGAGCATCCAGCTCCTCAAGCGCCACCGCGACGTGATGTTCATGGACAACCCTGACGTCGCCCCCATCTCCATGATCATCACGAACCTGTCGGCGCAGGCATACCAGGGCGAGAGCGACCTGGCCGAGGTGCTGGCGAGCATCCTTGAAGCGATGCCTGCCCTCGTGAGGCCACGCGTCCCACGCGTTCCGAATCCCGCCGCTCCTGCGGAGGACTACGCGGACCGCTGGCGCTCAGATCCCCGACTGGAGCGGGCGTTCTGGCAGTGGCATACGCAAGCGAAGGCCGATGTCGGACGACTCCGGCGGGCCCTAGAGACCCGCGACTTCGAGGCCGATGTGACGCGATTGTTCCGACTCGCTCTCACGACGGCGCAGGCCGATACCGTTCGCAGCCTCACGCCTACGACCACCGCTTCTCCGACTCCTGTAATCCACATCGCGAGTGCCCCGAGGCCGTGGAGACATGACGACTGACGTCTGGCCGCGACTCTTCTCGGCGTGGGGCGTCGACCGTCTGCTGGCCCACTACAGGGACTTGCGACTCCTTCCGGCCACCACGGGACCGCTCATGTTCGCTGGCGTAGTGGCGTTCGACGCTACGTCCGCAGGGCGCGATCGGATCAGCGATCAGTACGAAGTCTCGATCGCGGTTCCGGTCGACTTCCCGCGAGCCTTCCCCGCTGTCCGTGAGACGGCCGGCCGCGTTCCCAAGACGTTCCACACGAATCCTGACGGCACGCTGTGCCTCGGCTCACCAACAAGATTGATGCTGGCTCTTCATCCTGCGCCCTCGCTTGAGCAGTTCGTGACCCGCTGTCTTGTGCCCTACCTGTACAGCTACAGCCATTACGAGCGTCATGGCATCATGCCGTTCTCCGAGCTCCGCCACGGAATCGCTGGCATTCGTGACGACTTGGCTTCGCTGTACGGCGTAGGGCTGGGAGCCAACGTTAGCAACTTCACCAGATTGACTGCGCTGAGCGTCCGCGTTGCCAACAAGGCACCGTGCCCCTGTGGGAGCGGGCGCCGCCTTGGCCGCTGCCACAATGTGCGCGTCAACCGCCTCCGCCGACTTCTCGGCCGGGCGTGGTTCCGCTCGTTGACGCACACCCTCGCTACGAACGGCTCTTAGCAGCGATGGTAGCGCTGCGGCCGAACGCATGCGGTTCTCGCCCGGAGCGGCCAGCTGTGCGATATTGCGCACTAGTCGGCACACGGCGCACGGACATCGCAAAGGGCTCCTACCTGGCGACCCAGCCACGGTGTCGAGAAGAAGAGAGGAAGGCTGACGAATGACCCCGCAGCAGCACCAATGGTTTGACGCCCTAACGCAGGATCGCACCGAGAACGCGAACACGTTGGAGAAGCCCTCCATGCGTGGCGTACAGCGGAGCGTCGTGGACAAGTACTCCGATCAAGCGCACTTCGTCTACGAACTCCTTCAGAACGCCGATGACGTCAAGGCCACTTCTGCATCATTCGTTCTGAAACACAATGGCTTGGTCTTCAGCCACAACGGAACCACGCGGTTCTCGCTCTCGAATCCTGCAACCGAAGAGCTCGACTCGCATGCCGGCACCTTGGGGCACGTCAACGCCATCACCTCTATAGCGAACTCCAACAAGACCTCGGCCTCGATAGGCAAGTTTGGCGTCGGGTTTAAGGCCGTGTTCCAGTACACGCGGACGCCGCACATCTACGACCCCGGGTTTCGCTTTAAGATCGAGCGCTTCATCGTCCCTCGCGTGCTACTCGAGGACTTCGCTGGCAGACGCGATGAGGAGACCGTCTTCTGGTTCCCGTTCGACGATAACAAGAAGCGCCCGGCCGACTGTCGCGCTGAGATCGCCGACAAGCTTCGGTCACTGACACTCCCGACCTTGTTCCTCTCAACACTCGAATCGGTGTCTTGGGCCCTGGATGATGACGATGCCGGCGGATATACCAAACGCGTCCTCCGGACACTCTCGCGCGACGATCTGACCGCCACGCTCATCTCGTTGGCATCTCGCATCGGTCAGGACTCGCGTGGGCAGGACATCTGGCTGTTCTCGCGAGCCACGGACGACGGACTGCCGTACTGCGTAGGCTACGCCCTTGAGAACGCCAGATTGCAAGCGACGTCTCACCCCGCATTCTGCTTCTTCCCAACTAAAGAAGCGACGGGGCTGAACTTTATTGTTCATGCCCCCTTCCTGCTGACAGACAGCCGCGAAGGGATTAAGGCCGGCGAGACTCACAACCAAGACATGGTAGAGAGGCTAGCTCGCCTTGCCGCCGACTGCCTGCCAGTGCTACGCGATGAGCGGCTGATCGATGATGGCATTCTCGATATCCTTCCCTACGACGAGACGCAGTTCCACGCAGCATCCGACCGGCGCCAGATTTCCTTCAGGCCGTTCTACACTGCGATCCAGTTGCGCCTAAGGCATGACCGCTTGCTGCCGGCGGCCGACGGCGCGTGCTCGGACAGGGCACGGTCTTATTGGGCGTCCGACAGGGAGCTTGTCGAGTTGTTCTCAGACGCACAACTCGCCGATCTCACTGGTACTCAAGGTGCCCAGTGGGTCTTTCGGAGCCTAGGCAAGAAAGAGGTGTTGAGCGCCAAGAAGACGGCGCTCGCAGACTACATCGATGGGGGTGACGCTCGTGTTTGGATACGCAAGGAACCGAACCTGATTGTGTCGAGCCTCGACCCTGAGGCGGTTCTAAAGAGGATCTCCTCAGACTTCGTGGGCGCGCAGACGACGGACTGGCTGCACCGCTTCTATGCGTACCTGTCTGAGCGCGAGTCGTATCGCCGCTTAGTGAAAGACAGGCCCATTTTCCTCGACACAAATCACAACGCAGTACCGGCTTTTGATTCGCACGGCCAACTCGTCCTCTTCCTACCAGACGACGACGTCGATGGCTGCAGGACGCTCAGCGCAGAACTGTTGGCGAACGCTCGGACGCGCGAGTTCATCAGTTCATTTGGCATCACGAAGCCAAGTCTTCGCGACGCAATTTACAACACGATTCTGCCGCAATACAGCCATGACGGTGAAGGCGAGGTCGACATTGACACGACGCCGCACTTCATGACGTTTTTTCGGTACTTTAAGGAGTGCAGGAACGAGGACGTCAGCGACTTCATCCGCTTGATCTCTGACAAGGCCTTCCTGGAGTACACGACGGCCAGCGATCCGACCGTTTACCGAGGCTCGGCGCGCGAAATCTACCTGCCCACGGACGACTTGAAGGCCTGGTTCGAGACGAAGCCAGACACCAAGTTCTTGCGCCTTGACGACTATCGGCTGGCGGTCGGAGAGAAGGACTGGGACCGCCTGGGCGATTTTCTGATTCGCCTAGGAATCGAGAAGTCACCTCGACTGTTGAGTGCGCGGGTTGACCTGAGCGGAGCGGAGCTGGTCAGACGAGGGTGGACCACTGAGGGGCACAGCCACCAGTTTGAAGACAAATCGATTGATGGCTGCACAGAGCTTATCGCTAGCATCACTCTGGCCCGATCGCAGCTCTTGTGGCAGCTTGTCCAGAGCCGAACACATCTGCTGGATGGAGTCCACTCCTGGTTCCGCTACAGCAGTCGGTCGAAGCTTCAGCCGTCGACTGAGGCGACTCGTTTGCGTACAGAGAAGTGGATTGTCAACAGGTCTGGCGAGATCGTCTCCGCCAGAGATGTGACGGTTCAGACACTGTCGGAGGCTTATGACACGACAGGGACTGCGGCAGAGTCGTTTATCAAGTTCCTGGGCATTCGCGATGAGTCGTTGGAAACCGCTCAACTGACGGAGGAGCAGAGCCGCAAGATCAAGCTAGCGGAGGACATCGAACGATCTGGGCTGTCGGAGGAAGAACTCCGCGCGGCGATCCTCAATGCTGCCCAGCGCAAGCGAGACGCGGAGGCGGCGTCGGCGGGCGGACACCGCGCCAACGGTCAGGCGGCCGATCCGGTCGAGCGCCCGATTCTCGGAGGCATCCGCGCTCGCATAGATGCGAAGACCGCAGAACCGTCGCCCGACGGGGAACAGGACTCTGGCGCCCCTTCGACAGGGCCTGATGGCGACGAGGATGATTTCAGGCCACGCCCCGTCGACTACGGCAGCAAGATCGATAGGGCTAAGGACCGCCTCGCAGACGAGATCAAGCGGCTGGAACTTGAGCAGGAGCTGTCGAGCAAGGCCGAGTCGCTTCCGAGGTACAGCTACGGGTGGTTCCTCGCCTTGTTGGAGCTGGAATGCATCGCCAGCGCAGATAGAAACGCCGATGGCAAGACTTTGTCCATCCGGTTCGGCAGGATTGAGCGTGACCGAACATCGGCGCGGACGATCGTGCTTAAGGAACCGAGTCGCTTCATCCCGCAGTCCATCGAGGAGCTCTCCGGAATCCGCGTCGACCTCCAGTTCAGCGACGGAACTCAAGGCAGGTTGCATGTTGAATCGTTCACGGCTCGAGAGTTCTCACTGGAGGGAAAGCTGGCTTCCGCGGACGAGTTGAAGGGCGTCGACTTGAAGGCCGTCGTCGAGGCCAGAATCGACGTCCAGAACCCATCGTTTCTGCTTCAATCCCTTCTTGATCGAGTCCGCTCGCTCGGGTTCGACGAAACGTACGACATGAAGGCCGGCTTGCCCGAGAACGTAGAGTTCGTGTTCGGGCCCCCGGGCACCGGCAAGACGACCCATCTAGCAGAGCGGGTGCTGGTCCCGCTGATGAACGGCACAGAGCCCAAGCGGGTGCTGGTCCTCGCGCCGACGAACAAGGCGGCCGATGTGTTGATCGCCCGAATTCTCGAAGGCATGGGCACTGACACGAGCTACAGGGATTGGCTCGTGCGGTTTGGCACTTCGTCTGACGAGCGCATCGAACAGGCCGGAGTGTGGCGTGATCGGTCTTTCAACATTCACGCGTTCTCGCGCTCAGTGGTGGTCACGACGATAGCCCGCTTCGCCTATGACGGCTTCGCTGTAAACAGGGGGAAGCTACACGAGATGGAATGGGATCTGATCGTGGTGGACGAAGCCTCGATGATTGCCATCGCGAGCATCATCTACCCGCTCTATGCGAAGAGGCCAGAGAGATTCATCATTGCTGGCGACCCGTTCCAGATTGAGCCGATCGTCGCTGTGGAACAGTGGAAGGATGAGAATGTTTACACTCTGACGGGGCTGAATAGGCCCGGGTCATTCCGCAGCCCAGTGACGGAGCCGCACCGATTCAACGTCACTCATTTGAAGACGCAGTATCGGAGCATTCCGGACATCGGCGAGGTGTTCAGCCAGTTCACGTACGACGGCATGCTGTCGCATCACCGCAGGCCTGAGACGCAGCGCGTCCTGCGCGTAAATGGCTTCAACGTAAAGCCACTGAACCTCATCAAGTTTCCTGTCAGCAGATACGAGAGCATCTACCGTCCACGGCGTCTCGAAAGCGGAACGCCCTACCAGACCTACTCCGCGTTGTTCTCGTTCGAGTTCATGTGTCATCTGGCGAGGCAGGCGGCAGCAGACGATAGCCGCGAGCCGTCATTTAGAATCGGTGTGATCGCCCCTTATCGGGCGCAGGCCAACATCATCGATAAGCTGGTGGACTCCTGGGAGGACAAGCCGGCGACCGTCTCGGTGCAGGTCGGCACGATTCACGGGTTTCAAGGCGACGAATGCGATGCGATCATCGCGGTGTTCAACCCGCCGCCGAGCATTTCAGCTAATCCGCAGATGTTCCTAAATCGACAGAACATTCTGAATGTCGCGATCAGCCGTGCTCGAGACTACCTCTTCATCATCATGCCCGATGACCGCACCGAGAACATCGCGCATCTACAGAGGCTCTTGCGGATCGAAAGACTCGTCAAAGAACGAGCAGGCGCGTTCTCCGAAACGGCCTCAAGCCTGGTAGAGGAAAGCATTCTTGGCAGCAGTTCGTACCTCGAAGACAACACCTTTTCGACGGGGCATCAGATGGTGAATGTCTATAGGCAGGCCGAACGACACTACGAGGTGCGAAGCGGCGAAGCCGCGGTGGACGTTCAGATTTCCCTTGGGCGCGCGGAAAGTCCTGGCGAGGTGGTCCATCGCGGTGTGGACGTTTCGGCGCTCAGGGCTTGATTGCCCCCAAGCGAGGAGGACCCGAGAAGCTCGCCCGCTCGACGAGGTGTCAGCCTGAGAACGTGAATGGCAGGATTGGACCGGTCCCTGTCGCCACGTCCCGGTAGTCGGTCCGGCGGAGTCTCCAGTCTTCTCGGGTGTTTGGAAGCTGTCGCCCCCGCCCCTACCGACTTGCC
>JBFWPD010000103.1:0-10419 GCA_050250175.1 Vicinamibacterales bacterium | reverse complement strand
AGCCCAGCGTCGTGAGCTTCCGCGCCAGGCGCTGTTCCTGTGTCTCAACGAAGTGGTGAATCGGGCCCGCGTGCACCACGCTCGCATCCGGAGGCAGAACCTTGGCGAAACCACGTGCGTCACCCGCTTCGGTGACTTGCACGTCTGCTTCGCGAAGGTCCCTTGCGACAGGATGCCGGATCGCTCCGGGCGTCGCCTGTCCCGCAGTGGCTGGCAATTCGAGGGGCAGGTTGTAGACGTGCGCCCGTGCCGACGTGATTGTGATGCGCTCCGGCGCTGACACAAGCACCGTGACACCTTGGTTCCGTCCCCTCGCGAGTGTGGTCGCGACCTCGAGTGCATGCGACGTCGCTCGGACCGTGGTTGCTACGACGTAGATCATCTGTTGCGGGTCCTCGACATAGCCGAGCCGCACGATCGGACGAGGCGATTCGACAGCGGACGTAGTGTTCGTGCCCATGTCTTGATGATCTCAGACCGTAGCTTCAGAAACGCTGAAGGGTCCCTGAAAAATCCCTGACGTCGCTGAATGGCTCTGCACGCAATCTCCAGGCCGTCCTCTCTCGTCCGAAGAGTGTGCACGGTTCCGAGCGGTCGCGGCAAATGTCGCACGCGAATGGGGAAGGAGCCGCACCTTGCGGCCGTCCATGTTCAGGGACTCTTGAGGGGTGTCTCAGCGCCGGGAGGGCGGCCCTCTACGACAGAAACGGGCCAGCACATGCCACCTCAAGGTGAAGCGCACCTCAAACAAGACGCCTCAAGAACCGAAGGGCGAACAACAACACCATTGGCGATAGATCCAAACCGCCCAGAGACGGAAGCACGCGGCGAATCGGTGCGAGCGCTGGCTCAGTCACACGACGCAGCGTCGTCACCACCGGACTGCGCCGATCGACCGGCAACCAGGACATGACGACAGCCGCAAGAACGGCGAGCGAGTAGAGATCGATCAGGGTGCCAATCAGACGCATGGATGATCCTTTGGGAGCCCAATCACGGTCAGTTAATGTGAGCGGCGCACCCGCCATCGTCGAAGCGCGACAATCGCCCAGATCGCCTCAATGATGCCGAACGGCCACGCACCCTGCAGAAGCCCATAAGCCGACGCCCACATGCAGGCGACGGCACACCCGAGCACGAAGCGAGGACTTCGGCTTTCGAGGGCATAGCACACCAGCATGGCGGTGACGCCCAGCAGTCCGAACAGCGTGAGCCCATCCATCAGTCTCCTCGGATGTCAGAGCAATGTGCCACGGAGCACGGCCAGGCTGACGGTAAAGTAGATGATGAGGCCTGTTACGTCCACCAGGGTCGCGACGAACGGCGCCGAAGACGTTGCCGGATCGAACCCGAGTCGGCGGAGTCCGAACGGGAGCATCGATCCCACCAACGCGCCCCACAGCACTACGCCCACGAGCGCGACGCCCACGGTAATGCCAATCAACAGCCAGTGGGGACCGTACAAGTTCGTGAAGGCCGACCATGCAGCGATGCGGGCGAATCCGACGGCTCCCAACAGTCCACCGAGCGCCAGGCCGGCAGCAAGCTCCCGCCGGATGACCCTCCACCAATCGCGCAACGCGATCTCCCCGAGCGCCAACGCCCGGATGACGAGCGTTGACGCTTGCGACCCGGCATTGCCACCACTCGAGATAATCAGCGGGACGAAGAGCGCCAACACGACGGCGCGCGCAATCTCCTGTTCGAAGAACCCCATCGCGGTGGCGGTCAGCATTTCGCCAAGGAACAGCACCACGAGCCAGCCTGCGCGCTTTCTGATCATTCGCACCGTCGGCACGGCCATATAGGGCTCGCCGAGCGCGGCGCTGCCGCCGAACCGCTGCAGGTCGCGCGTCGCCATCTCCTGCGCTGCGTCGAGCACATCGTCGACGGTAACGATTCCGATGAGGATCCCATTGTCGTCGATCACCGGCAGCGCCGTTCGATCCTCGCGGCGAAACGTCTCGATGGCGACCCGTTGATCATCGGTGGCGCGGAGTGCTGCGAAGCGGCGGTTCATCAGGTCGGCCACGTGGGCCTGCACAGGCGCGAGCAACACCTCACGGACGCGCAGGTCATCGATGAGCACACCGCGGTCGTCGATGACGTAGAGGACGTTGAGCGTTTCTGAGTCGTGGCCGTGGGCGCGGACGTGGTCGAGTACCTCCTGAATCGTCCACTCAGCCCGAATGGCGACGTAATCCGGGGTCATGAGCCGACCGACCGAGTCGGCCGGATAGGCGAGAAGCCTCTCTGCCTGAGACCGCTCCTCCGGGCCAAGGAGCGTGAGGAGCTCGTGGGTCGCGTACGTCGGTAGCTCACTCAGAAAGAGCGTGCGATCGTCCGGCGCCATATCGTTCAGCAATGCGGCAAGATCATCCTGAGACATGGCCGGGATCAGCGATCGCTGCGCAGGCGTGGAGAGGTACTCGAAGACGGCCGCGGCCGCACGCGTCGGCAGGACGCGCAGCACGCTGGCCTGATCGGCAACGGGAAGCTGCACGAGCGCGTCTGCGACGTCGTGAAGGGACCACTGAAGCAGAACGTTACGCAGCGTCGCCGCGTTCGTATTGCGCAGCAGTGCGACCAGACTCTGTGCGGCGGATGTCGTGCTCATTGGCGCCACCTCCCGCTGGCGGCCTCACGTCAGCGCGCCGCAAACGTCATGCGGACAGTCGTGCCATGCCCAGAAACATCGGTATTGCTGCGCACATCCACCGTGCCGCCGTGCGCCCTGCAAACGTCCGAGATCATTAGGAGAGCAAGGCCGGCGCCCCTGACATTCAGCCCATCCCGCGTGAACAACCGCGCGACTGTACCGGCGGGGACACCCGGGCCATTGTCTTGCACTTCGATGATCACCTGGGAGCTTGCTGGATCGAAATCAGCCCGCACGTTGATCGTTCCGCCTTGCGTCTGGCGAGATCCCAATCGCATGTACCGCAAGGCATTCCCGACCAGTGTCGTCACCGCCCAGGCGACCTTGTCCGGATCCACACGCACGACTGTCGGCACGTCGGTGGCGACGACGACGCTGAGCGTCACGGCGGCGTCTGCGGCCTGAGACGAGATTACGTCGAGCTTTGAGGCCAGGAGTGTCCGCAGGTCGGTCGCCGAACGCCGGAGCGCAAGCGCCTCGATCGCGACCAGTTGCACCGTTCGATCCTCCCCAAGGGCGACGGTCTGGACCGCCACCCGATTCGCGGAACGGCGCAGTTCGAGGAGGAGAGCCTTTCCAGCCTCGCGAATCTCACTCGACAGGCCTTCGCAATCCTCGAGACGAACGTCAACGAGACTTGATGGTAGTTCGCCTGTCGCAGCCAGAACTGTGCCGTCTGGCCCGATCACGATCTGTGCATCACGCTCCATCCTGTCACTCACATCGATGCGTGTCGTGCCCATAGCACCACCTCCCGCTCGACCTTTCCGCCTCAGACGTCGGGGACGAGGCGGCGATAGACCTCCACGTAGTCAGCCGCCATACGTTCGGCGTCGAATCGCTGCTCGAACGCACGGCGGCACCTGGCCCGGCTCAGACGGCCAAGACCGCTGACCGCTTGGACGGCTTCCTCAATGCTGTCGACGACGAACCCGGTGAGGCCGTCCTCCACCACTTCCGGCACCGAACCTCGTCGCCAGGCGATGACAGGCGTCCCGGAGGCGAAGGCCTCGATCATCGCGAGGCCAAAAGGCTCGGGCCACTCGATCGGGAACACCATCGCGGCCGCGTAGCCGAGGAGATCGTCTCTCTCGCGATTACCGATCTCGCCGATGAACTCGACAAGCGGTCCTGCCGACTCGAGCAGTGGGGCGAGCGTCGCGTCGAAGTACTGCCGCTCCTCCGGGTAGATCTTTGCAGCGATCTTGAGCGGCATCCCAGACCGCCGTGCAATCTCAATCGCGCGGTCGACCCGCTTCTCGGGCGACATCCTCCCGAGGTACACGAGGTACGTGCCGGGTTCGTCGCGAAACGTGAACGCATCGCGCGGCACGCCGTGATACACCGTCGCCTGCCAGTTGGCATCTGGAA
Organism: Vicinamibacterales bacterium; assembly: GCA_050250175.1. Lineage (GTDB taxonomy): Bacteria > Acidobacteriota > Vicinamibacteria > Vicinamibacterales > CAVVIG01 > JBFWPD01. The sequence goes on along the minus strand of JBFWPD010000103.1, from coordinate 6,389 downwards.
GCGGCGACCGTTGATTGTTCGAGATGGAGACCAGCGGCACATCATGGTACTCCTCGAACAGGGCCCGCAGATCGTGAGGGTGGACCATGCCGTGCAGTGTTGTCATACTGGGGCACCGATGGCGTCGCACCAGCGGGAAGTGCAGATAGTCGGCGTGGAAGTGAATGACGTCGAAGCGACTCACGTCCTTGAACACGAGCTCCATCAGCCGAACGTGATGCGGCAGGGTCTCGCGGACGTTCGGATCGCGCCATAGCGCCCGCGGACACGCCGCCACCAGCCGCGCGCGCGTCTCGGAATCGCCGCTCGCAAACAGCGTCACATCATGCCCGAGGTCGACAAGCGACTCCGTCAGATAGGAGACGACGCGTTCGGTGCCGCCATAGAGCGGCGGTGGGACTCGTTCGTTCAACGGCGCGACTTGAGCAATCCGCATCGAAGTGGCCCTCACGCCTTCTGGTTCTGCACGCGAAGCTGCGGCAGCCCGTGCCGGTCTTTCTGGAAGTAGCTGATCTCCACCAGCGAGGGCCACAGCTCGATCGACCCCTTGATGACGCTGATGACGTCGTCGACAATGCGCACGAGGTTGTACTGAAAGAAATCTGGCTCGAAGCCGTAGAAGGCCTTGTTGAGGTTTGCCGCGAACAGTCGGAGCGCATCGGCTCGTTCCTGCGTCGAGGCATGCGGTATCGCCTCGGTCGCTCTCGTATGAAGACTCACAATCTTGTCGAGCACTTCCTGCGCGTCGGCTGCCGTCACTTCCCCGTTGTAGTCGAACGCCACGCTCAACTCGTCAAGACGCGTCACGCTGGCTTTGATCTTTCGCTTGATCAGGTTCGAGACTTCCTCGTTGAAGATCTCTGCTGCCGGCGGATTGCGCATGTAGCCACTGCGCGTGTGATGCTGCGCGGCGTCGACATGGGCCGCGACGACGCCCTCCTGCTGCACCCACAGGCGGTAGATGTAGTCCTCGAAACGCAGACGCGTCGGGAAGAACGGCGGCAGGCCAAAGGTGTTGTCGTAACCCGCTACGCCGCAGTCCATCCGCCAGTTGCGGTTCGTCACCACCGGTCGGAAGTTGACGAGGACGTACACGTCATTGACGGCGTCGGGATCGATCTGCTGCTCGTCGGCCAGGAACATGTCCACGAAATCGATCGCGTCGATGTCGTTGGTGCCAGAGCGGAACGTCTGCGCGATCTTGACGGTGGCGTTGTCGGCAACAGTTCCACGCTCCAGCATCAGCGAGTTCTCTGCGGTCAGCCCCTTCGTGGCGTTCGTTTCGAGATCCATCGCGGTGTCGACGAGCAGCTCACCGCGTTCGTAGTTCTCGGGGATCTCGTTCACGGTCCTTCCCAGGACGTCCTTGAAGGCAGCCACGATGTCGAACGACTTGTGCACGACATGGTTGGTGCCGGCCTTGTGTAGTCGCCCGCGACTGACTTCATCGGCCTGCAGCGATTCGGGACTGTCTTCCATCAGGGCAAACGGCCGCATGTCATCATCCGAGCTGACCATCAGCCCACCCAGCGTGTACATCAGCGTGCAGTTGCGGTTTCCTCCGTAGCTGGGTCTGAAGAGATTCCTCACGAGTCCCTCGAGACGGGCGTCGTGCAGGCGCTCATTGAGGTAGGCGAGGAACTGCTCCTTCTCTCGAGGTCCAACGTAATAGACGGGATTGTGCGTGCGCGTCTTCTCCAACAGCGGGAAGTACTTCTCCTGGTTCGCTGGACTCGAATCGTCGAACACCATGATGCGGACCGAGTGCCCGTTCCTCCAGAAATGCTGGTCGTACTGCTCGACGGTCTCGCCCACGTCCCTCAGGCGATATGTTGGGATGACGAACGTCAGATCGCGCTGTTCCACAAGCCCCCCTCTTTCAGAAGCTAAACGACCGCACCCCAGAATGGCCTGAAGACTCCCTGAGGAATCCCTGAGAGCCCCGAGTGCGCCCTACCGGTGCGGGCAATTCCCCTCACGGCTGGTTACATTCCCGCGCGACGTTTGGGGCCTTCAGGCACTTTTCAGGGACTCCTTTGTCCGTTTTCAGGTGGCGCTTCATATGCTCCGTTCATGCGCATGGGCCGCCAGTTCGTCGCGCGCTTCGCGGGACCATCAGCGTCCACTCTCTCGAGGTCGGTGGTGGCGACCCTCGGCATTCTGGGGCCGCTCGCTGCGTTCGGCTGGTTCGTCATGGTCGCCCCCGCGGTGGTCTCTTTTGCGGTCGCCGTAGGAGCTGCGATGGCGTGGTGCGCGTGGTTGGAGAAGCACCCCAATGCCCCCGCGCACGTCGAGGAGTCCACTGCGGAGGCCGTCACAGATGCGACGCGAGGCAGGTTGTCGGTCAACGTGCTCGCAACCACGCACGACGGCACGCGATGTGCCCTGGGGGTCGCTAAGCGGTTGACCGGCAGTCTGGACGCGCAGGTGGTCCTGCTCCTGCCAAGACTGGCGTCATCTGCTGGCGGATTCGATCCCGCGAGTCAGGAGCGCAGCACTCTGGTCGACAAGTACCGAGCACTCGCGGCCGACGTCGGTGTGCACGCGAAGGTGCTCTTCTGCGTCTGTCATCGCTATGACGACGTCGTCCATCAGATGCTGGGGCGATCGTCGTTGATCGTCCTCGGGGGACGGAAGCGGATCTCGTGGCCGACACGTGAAGAGCGACTGGTCAGCCGGCTGACGAAGGAAGGCTATCCCGTGGTGTTTGCGCAGGTTGGAGCAGCTCCGGCATCCTCTCCTCTCATGGATACGGCGCGTTCTTGAGGGACTTTTCAGGGACTTCTTGTCCCCTCTTCAGGCGCGGTCACCTATCGTGGAGGTAAGGAGATCAGAGGGTCATGAACGCGAATGTTGCGACGGCGAATCGCCTGCTCGCATCGGCAGACGTTTTGGACGCCGTCGAGGACATGTCGGCGTCCATGGACATCGGCGACAGGCTGTTGCTGGTGTTCGCAGGGTTCATCGCTGTCGTGTGCGGACTGTCAGGACTGGCGCTGCTGGTGATAGCCAGCGCGGCGTTCTTCGAGTGAAGTGGAGCAAGCCGTGAGCGGAGCACTATTCGACATGGACGGACCGGTGCACATCCCGTCGCGCGAACTGACGGGCACGCGTGAGGCCAAGCTGGCGCAACTTGACAGCTTCCTGGCGCAACTTCACGTCGTGCGCCTCGCCTTGGGTGGTGAACCGCTCCGCCTGAGCACACTCGAGCCTGCCCACATCGGTGTTCCGCACCGCAATCGCGCCCACTCATGGGACCCGGTCGTAGATTGGATTTGCCGACTGTTTGGTGGCGGGTCTCGTCATCGTTCATGCCGGCACCAAGGGAACGCGTTGTCATGAAGACGCCAAAGAGGAGAGGCGTCCCTTGCGGTCCCGGTGAAAGGCGGTCTCAGCCTCGCGAACTACTCGAGTTGAATACCGGGACGGCCGCTGCGCCTGTCTTCGTTGACAATAGGTTCGGCTATTTCAGCATCGCGGGGCTCGTCACCGTCCCGCTCGGCGGCACGATCAATTTCAGCGCGTGGAACCTGCACGAGGGTGTGGAGTTCCAGGCGCTCGGCGACACGACCAAGGCGCTGAACGGCGGCGACGGCCAGCGTGTCATCGGATCAATCGGGATCGGGTTCTGAAGAACGGAGCGCGTCATGCTCGCAATCGGGATGGTGGCACTCGGAGTCGCGACGTTTGCAGCGCTGATCGGCTTTATTGCGCTGTGCGATCGCGTGTAGGTGAAGTCATGACAACACTGTCGTTGCTGCTCAGCGTCGCAGCGTTTGCGTATCTCGTCTACGCGATGCTGCGCCCTGAAAAGTTCTGAGGCGTTATGAGCACGGAATACATTGCCGTCGCGTTCACGATTCTGTTTCTGATCGCCACTAGCCTGCCGCTTGGGCGGCACATGGCGAAGGTGTTCACTGGGCAGCGGACGATCCTGGATCCCCTCTTCCTGCCGATCGAGCGACTGGTCCTCCGTCTGACCGGCGTCGATGCGAGTCAGGAACAGGATTGGAAACAGTATTCGGTCTCGCTGTTGATTTCGAACGTCGTCATGTGGCTGGCCACGTTCGTGATCGTGTCGATTCAGCAGGTGCTTCCGCTCAATCCGGATGGCATCGCCAACATGGAGCCGACACTCGCGTTCAACACGATTTCCAGTTTCACGTCGAACACGAACCTGCAGCACTACAGCGGGGAGACCGGGCTGTCGTACTTCTCGCAGATGTTTGCGATCACCTTCCTGCAGTTCGTCACCGCCGCGACCGGCATCGCCGCCTGCGTGGCGCTCATCCGCGCCCTTGGCGGCAACCGGATGAAGACCATCGGCAACTTCTACCTCGATCTGACGCGGGCGAACGTTCGGGTGCTGCTCCCGTTGGGCCTTCTCGTAGCCACCGTCCTGATGTGGCAGGGGTCGACCATGACGTTCGAGGGGGCGGCGACGGCGATAACTGTCGAAGGTCAAGAGCAAACGATTGCCCGCGGCGTCACCGCGCCGATGGTGGCGATCAAGCAGTTGGGTACCAACGGTGGCGGGTACTTTGGTCCGAACTCGACGCACCCGTACGAGAATCCCACACCGCTGTCCAACCTCGCCGAGACCTGGTCGATTCTGGTGATCCCGATGGCGATGGTCTGGACGCTCGGCTACATCGTTGGCCGGCGCCGTCTCGCGGTCACCGTGTTCGCCGTGATGCTGGCCCTGTATATCCCCATGGTGACGTTCGCCGTGGTACAGGAGGCTGGCGGGAATCCGGCGATCGCCACGATGGGTGCGGACCAATCGACCGGGTCGATGGAAGGCAAGGAGGTGCGGTTCGGTGCGGCGCTCACGGCCTTGTGGGCCGTCAGCACGACCTCGACATCGAACGGGTCAGTCAACGGGATGCACGATTCACTCACGCCCCTTGCCGGGTTGATGCCGATGGTCGGCATGTGGCTGAACAACATCTTCGGCGGCGTCGGCGTTGGCTTCATCAACATGTTCATCTTCATCATCGTGGCCGTGTTCGTCTCCGGCATGATGATCGGCCGCACACCCGAGTTTCTGGGCAAGAAGGTGGAAGCCAAAGAGATGAAGCTGGCGAGCCTGGCGTTGCTCTGGCACCCGCTGGCGATTCTCGTGGGCACAGCGGTCGCCTGTTACGTCTGGGCGACAACCGCGGATCCGGGAAGCGCACTCGCCTGGCTGAAGAACCCGGGACCGCATGGTTTCTCGGAAATGCTGTACGAGTTCAGCTCCGCCGCGGCGAACAACGGCTCCGGCTTCGAAGGGCTTGGCGATAACACTCCGTTCTGGAACATCTCCACCGGGTTGGTGATGTTGCTCTCTCGATACATCCCGATCATCGCGCCGCTGGCGCTCGCCGGCACACTGGCCGCGAAGCCTGCGTCGCCGGAAACGGCCGGCTCGCTGCGCGCCGATAGCGCGACATACGGATTCACCCTGTGGGCCGTCGTCGTCATCCTCGGCCTGCTGATGTTCATGCCGGTTGCGGTGCTCGGCCCGATCGCCGAGTACCTGGCGCTTCGGTAGGAGCCGATCATGGTCAAGGAATTCAAGCAAGGCATTCTGTTCACCATCGTAACCATGATTCTCTTCGGCGGCCTGTACCACGTCGTGCTCTGGGGGGTTGGTCGCGTCGCGTTCGCTGATCAGACGGAAGGCAGCCTGGTTCGTCGCGCTGATGGGACCGTTGTCGGGTCGCGTTTGATCGCACAGGCGTTCACACGACCGGAGTATTTCCATCCACGTCCCTCAGGCGTCGACTACAACGCGGCATCGACCGGCGGCACCAATTATGGGCCGTCAAATCCCGATCATCTGAAGGCCGTCCAGGAACGGCTCGACGCCATCACGAAGGAGGAAGGCGTGACAGCCGATCGAGTGCCGTCCGAGATGGTGACCGCAAGCGGCGGCGGCATGGATCCCCATATCCCTCCGGCCGCAGCCGAGCTGCAGGTTGCGCGCGTCGCGACCAGCCGGAAGGTCGATGTCAGCCGGGTGCGTGAGCTGGTGACAGCGCACACCGAAACGCCAACCGCCGGCTTCCTCGGCCGCGCCCGCGTGAACGTACTGGAGTTGAATCTCGCGCTCGACCAGGCCTTCGGGGCACCCGCACCGGCTCCTGCGAACGAAGCCACCGGGCGCTGAGGAACGCACATGACTGAACGAGCTACGAAACTATCAATCTGGGATCCAGGCATTGTGACGGAGGCGATCGGCGCCTCCTTCAGAAAGCTGGACCCTCGCATCCAAATCAAGAACCCCGTGATGTTCATCGTGGAGGTCGGCAGCCTCCTCACGACGATCGTCTGGCTCCAGGAGCTCGCGAGTGGAACGGGCGCACCGTTGTTCACGGGCCAGGTGGCCTTCTGGCTCTGGTTCA
>JBFWPD010000102.1:0-10525 GCA_050250175.1 Vicinamibacterales bacterium | reverse complement strand
CGCTGGCCATCATCGGGCCGACCTCCACTTCGACGAAGCGCTCACGGGCTGGACCGCCACAGCAGACGGCGTGGACATCGTCACCACGCGAGGCCGCTATCAGGGCGCACAGCTCGTCGTCTGCGCGGGTGCGTGGCTGCCGCAACTCGTTCCCGAACTGGCGTCGCGGTTCTGGATCGAGCGGCAGGTGATGCACTGGTTCCATCCCACCGCACATACGGAGTGGTTCGAGCCCGGGACACTGCCCATCCACGTCTGGGAGTATGAGCCGGGCCGCTACGCGTACGCGCTGCCCGACGCGGGCGCCGGCGTGAAGATGGCGCTACATCACCAGGGAGAGCCGACCATCCCCGACCAGGTCAACCGCGACGTCGACCCGGAGGAACGAGCGGCGATGGTGGCCCTGGCGCAACGATGGCTCCCGCTGCTCAGCGAGTCGCCACATCGCTGCGAGGTCTGCCTCTACACCAACACCGCAGACGGTCACTTTCTCATCGACCATCATCCGGATCATCCACAGGTGCTGGTCGTCAGCCCCTGCAGCGGTCACGGGTTCAAGTTCGCGCCCGTCGTCGGTGAGCTCGTGGCCGATCTCGCCACGAACGGCGGCAGTTCGTTCGATCTTTCGCTCTTCGCGCTGAACCGCCGCGCTCTCGAGCGCTGAGCGGCCGCGGCAAGGCAAACCACTGGACGTTCGCCGCGGCGCGCGCCTGGCGTTTACGCCAGAGCCACCATCATCTGCTCCGCGGCGGCGACTATACGAGCCGGCTGCGGAATGAAGGCCTGCTCCAGCGCATAGCTCGATGGGGGCGGAGCGTCAGGGCCGGTCACCCGGATGACGGGCGCCTTGAGCGACGCAAAGGCCTGCTCTGCGACGATCGCCGCGACTTCCGCGCCGACCCCGCACATCCGGCTCGCTTCGTGAACGACAATGACCCGCCCCGTCTTACGCGCGGACGCGAGAATGGTCGCCTCGTCGAGCGGCTTGAGCGACCGCAGGTCGATCACCTCGGCCGAAATCCCCTTCGCCGCCAGTTCCTCCGCGGCCTTCAGGCTCGTGTGCACCGTCTTCGCGTACGAGACGATCGTCAGGTCGTCGCCCTGCCGCCGGACGCGCGCCTGGCCGAGCGGAACGACGTGATCGCCTCCCGGCACCTCGCCGCCCTCATATCCCAGCACCATGTCGGTGAAGAACAGGACGGGATTGTCGTCGCGGATCGATGCCTTCAGCAGGCCCTTGAAATCGTCCGCGGTCGACGGCATCACCACCTTCAACCCCGGCGCGTGGACGAACCACGACTCGAGGTTGTGATTGTGCTGGGCGCCAACGGTCCACCCGCTGCCGGTCAAAGCCATCACGACCATCGGAAACGAGAACTGGCCGCCCGAGATGTATCTCAGCTTCCCGGCGCTGTTGACGATCTGGTCCATCGAGTAGCAGATGAACGGAACGAACAGCAGGTCGATGATCGGGCGCAGGCCGGTCGCCGCCGCGCCCGCCGCGGCGCCGGCGATGATCGCCTCGGCGAGCGGTGTGTTGCGCACGCGGCGATCGCCGAACTCGGCCACGAGATCCTGCCGCTTGGTCGCGACGCCTTCGCCGAATATCACCACCCGCTGGTCTCTTCGCATTTCCTCGGCGATCGCTTCGCCGATGGCCTGGTTGACAGTCATCTCGGACATCGCTGGTCCCTCACGCGTAGACATCGGTGGTCAGTTCGGCAGGATCGGGGTACGGCGAAGTGCGCGCGAAATCGACGGCCTTCTCCACCGCCGCCCGCACCCGTCCCTCCATCGCCTCGAGATCGGTCTTCGAGAGGCGTCCCTGTCCCAGGAGCTTCTGCTTCAGGCGATCGATGGGGTCACGACTCGCCCATTCAGCGAGCTCGGCCTTGTCGACGTACGACTGGTCGTCGGGTTCGAAGTGGCCCCGCAGGCGATACGTGTACGTCTCCAGCAGGAACGGCTTCCGGGTTTCGCGAATCTTGCGGACGGCCTCGCTGGCCGCCTGATGGACAGCCTCGACGTCGTTGCCGTCCACGGTCAGCCCCTCGACTCCGTAGCCCGCTGCGCGCACGCTGACGTGATCGACCAGCATCGTCTCGCGGCGGTGCACGAACGCCTGCCATTGATTGTTCTCGCAGACGTAGAGCACGGGCAGGTTCCACACGGCGGCCAGGTTGATGGACTCGTGGAAGATTCCCTCGCAGGCGGCCCCGTCGCCGAAAAAGCAGGCGACCACGCCCTTGCCGTCGAGCAGCGACATGGACAACGCGGCACCAGGCGCGAGCGACAGCTCGCCGCCGACGATGGTCGACGTCAGGATGACGCCAAGATCCTTCACCGAGACGTGAAGGCTGCCGCTCTTGCCCTTGCAGTAGCCGGTGCTCTTCCCCATGATTTCAGCGAGGATGCGACCCGGATCGGCTCCGCGGGAAATCAGGTGGCCCGCGCTCCGGTGGTTCGTCAGGATGAGATCATCCGGCCCGAGAGCCGCCACGACGCCAACCGCCGCCGCCTCCTGCCCGACCGAGGTGCACGTGCCCGAGGCGCCGCCGGAGGCCTGGAGCGCGCGGTTGTTCTCCTCGAACGCGCGAATCAACATCATGCGCTCGAGCAGCGCGCTCGAGTCGCCGGACATGCGTTCCATTTGTTGTCTCCTCCAATGCGAGGGTGCGGCCCCGCCGCGAGCAAACGAGGATCGTAGAGCGATTCAGCGGTCATGTCTACCAGCGAGGGCAGCCGCGTTACACCCATGACGAGGCACGAAGGGCACGAAGGGCACGAAGACACGAAGACACGAAGACACGAAGAGGGCTTTATCCGCCTTTCTGCCTTCGTGTCTCGTGTTGAGCGAAGCTCAGCCACACGTGTTCGAGCACGCATAGTGGGCGTCGCCGATGAGACCTGCGTGACTCAGGGGGCGCCGGGACGTCGCGTCATCGAGAGCACCAGCGTCACGGCCGTTCGCATGTCCGATCGTCCGAAGCCGATGACCGGCGTGCGGCGGTACTCGATCGCGTGCGACGCCCTCAACGACAGCAGCCGCGTCAGGGTGACGCTCAGGGCCGTGGTGCTGGCGGCGCGCCAGTTCTCGGCAGCTTCGAGGTCGGCGTTGAAGATCGCCTCCTCGCGGAGCTCCGTTCCGGCGGCGATCTTCCAGCCGTAGTCCAGCGTCCCCGTGGCGGTCGCGAAGCGAAGAGTCGCCCCGGCCAGCCGCTGCTCGACGGTCCAGCCCAGACCGCCCCTGACGATCAACGATTGCGGGTCCGGCACGGACAGGGTGTGGGCAACGCCCGCCGTGGCGACGATGCGGTGGTCGATGCCCGCGAACCGGTCGCGGCGGTACAACGCCTCGCCGAACACCTGGAGCCGGTCGGTCACGGTGAATCCGTGCCGTCCCTCCACGGTCAGCAGCCGCGCATTCGTCACTTCGTCGGCCTGGCTCGTCAGGAATCTCATCGCCACACCGGTCGTCCGCCGATCGGTGCGATGCGTCAGCTGCGCGCCCAGCCCGACCGTGCGAGTCGCGGTATTGCCCCCGGTCGCGACCGCCGAGAACTCGCTGCTCGCCTCCAGCGACGGCGGCGGCTCTGGGACGATGCCATACTGCGCGGCGAGATCGCCATTGGATGCTGGCGGCGCGGCGGCGTGCCGAACCTTCAGCTTCCAGCCATCCGTTTCCCGGACCCAGACATCCGTGATGAGGCTTCGCCGGACGCCCGTCTGACATGTGACGGGATCGACGTAGAAGGTGAGCTCGAAGGACGCGATGACGACGTCGGCATAGGGACGCGCTTCAAAGGCCTCGACGTCCGAACGGTCGCCCCAGCAGAGCGTCGTGGCACTCCGGAGCCAGGTGTCGCGATCGATGTCCGGGACGCCGCGCAGCACGTAGTCCATTGCGAGCAGGTGTTCGAGCCCCTCGCGGTCCCGCGCGTGCAACGCCTCGAGCAGGGTTGCCTCGAGCGCGCGAATGTCGGCGGCGTCGCCGTTCGGAACCTGTGCTGCCGTCGACATGCCAAACAGCACGCTGAGCGCCATCGAGAGGAGGTACGGGAGCAGCCTCACGCCGCGACTGTTTCTCCTCGAGCTGTTGCGTTGCGGCCAGTGGTCCATGGAAAGCATGCAATCGACGTCGGCAATCTCGGGCTTCGACGTCCGTTCAGCTCGTGCAGGATGGCCCGGAGCAGCTGATGGGAAGTGGCAGCAAGAATCAGGGCTGCCGCCAGCGGGACTTCAGCTTGCCACGCGATTCGTTTCGCACGTGGCAACCTGAGCGAAGGTTGGCGGAGGGAGAGGGATTCGAACCCCCGGAACCGTTCCCGGTTCAGTGGTTTTCAAGACCACCGCCATCGACCACTCGGCCATCCCTCCGCGTCGAAAATCCGGCCAGAATTCGCGCGATTCAAACGGTACCGCCTTCGCTTCAAATGCCGTCGCGCGACCCCGATTCTCTGGCCCAATCCCGCAAACTTCGTGTAGGCCAGCACCTTCCACCGGCTGCCGTGTCACTCGAAGTGTCAACGTCGTCCAGCACCAATGCGGCGGTCGCCGCTGCTCATTGTATCGCCCATGGAAGTGGGCCGACTTCGGCGTTTCGTTCGAGACAGTTGAAATTGGCGCGTCCAACGTGTGAACCAATGTCGCAGCGAGGCGGCCCACCTAAATTCCAGGTCACCCTTGTGGAGACATTCTGCGAGGCATGACACCGGACGGGCGGTGCAGAGCGGCCGGCCATCCAACTGAGAACCGTCCTTGTGCCGCCTCCATGCTGCGTTACGCGAGGGCGACATCGGCACTTAACGGCATCGGTTGTAAATGCATCGTCGGTCGCTTGCTGCTCCACACATACGCCTCACCTGAGCCTGATCGCCGCCAGCCGAGCGGCGAACAAGTCTTCACCTTTAGATATGCTCGAGCCAGCTCGGAGAATTGAACTTGTGAACGATGATCTGGCTGGGAAGGTGGACCTGCGATGTCGGGACCGGCGTGGATTCTGACGCCGCAAGGATCCTTCTGCTCTTCTGGCGCATCTCGTCCACAACCTCCACCGGGCAGCCGATAAGATCGAAGCCATTCAGGGGCGAGAAGCCTGCCGAGGCCCGCGAGCGCGAAGGACACGGAAAAGGACCTGTCGGCTTCGCTGAAGACAACCGCTATTGAAGAATCGGCCGTCATGCCTGAAGAGGCCCTTGGTAGCTTTGATTACATGGATCAGCCTATATCGGTGAGCGGGCGAAGTGCTCAAGCCCGTGCGGCAATTCTGAGCTCCTTTGCCTTCTTTACACGTCGTGAAAGAGTCTAGATCCCGATGTCGAATCGGTTCGTGGGTTCGAAGGGTCGAACGGGACCTCGGCGCTGGTCCTACTAGCAGCGTTTGGCGCTACGGAAATCCTTCAGCCGCAGTGAATTCAGTGCTAAGACGTTTGCCCGTCGTCGAGTTTTATTGCCCCGGGCTGCGATCTGTGCTGTCGTTTCTTGATTGCTCGTCTCGACGCACATAACTGACACCATGATCGCCCTCAACGCACAAATGAGGTAAATTACTCGCTTATGGCGAAACGAGGACGCAAGCCCAATGGAACGCTGACGGCACTAGTTCGGCGACTAGAAGATCTGGATTCTGAGCGCCTGGCGCTGATTGCAGGCATCCGAGCCGCGGCCGACGCCCTGATTGGTGACAGCGGTCCGGAGCCCAGGGCACCTGTCGTTCAGCCGCTGGCCGACGCGCGCGGAGACAAAGGCCGGAAGCGACCGCGACTATCCGCCGAGGCTCGTGCACGGATCGCAGCGGCTCAAAAAAGGCGGTGGGCGGAGTACAAACGGAAGGCGAATAAGTAGTATTGATGTGGCGCTTCTCACGTCGCAGCGTCATCCTCGGCCTGAGAAACCGTGCGTCGTCTTGCCGCTAGGTTTCGCTTGCTCGTTCTGTTGGTGCTAGAACTATTCTGGGATCACGAGCCTGAGTGTGAGCACTGAGCGCAAAGTGTTGGTCATGATGCAGCCACGATCGGCGATGTCTACCAACTTTCGTAGCAACTCTCGATCTTCACACTCGCCCGCAATGCGGAGCTCGAGCGCATCGTAGCGCGGAGGATGGTCATTAAGAATCCCGGTCACAGTCACTCTAATATTTGCAATCTGAGCCTCACGCACACGCATCGCCGCTAGGAGGTTGCTCATGAAGCAGCCTCCTACGGAGGCCAGAAATAGTTCGCCACCCATTGGTCCCTGATCGGCGCCGCCCTTCAATTCTGGTCGGTCTACCAGAACGACGTGCCGACGGATGGCGGCCGAAGAGGTTGATGCACCAACAGGCACGACCTCGACCTTAATCTCCTTGAACATTATCAGGACGGCATGAAGTCAGCGCGCTGGTTCGCTGTGACTTCGATCGTTTCAGTTGCCGCTTCTGGACTCACGACAGCAGCTCGTGGTGCGCTCACGACGACTCTGTACCTGCCGGACGGACTCCGTCTTAAAACACCCAGACGACGAAGCCGAGAAAGCTCGTGAGAGACGCGGTCACGAAATAGTTCCTTGCCGCCTATCAGAAAGGGCTCTGCGTTGAGAAGTGAGACGATCTCTCCACACCGAAGTCCATCTGACTCTGTCAGCAGTGCTATCAATCGCTGCCGCAGCGCGCCCCTGATGACAGGTTTAGGCCGTGATCCAGGACGGCCTTCGTCTACGGGAGCGGTGCGGCTGGGCTGTGACTTCTTGTCCTTTCGTGGACGCGTTTCTAGTACGACCTCGATTCCCTTTATCGCAACGTCGATTGCGTCCTTTCGTCTACGCAGCTCCAGCAACTCGTTGCTCAGTTCATGTAGTGTCTGCTCCGATAAAGCCATATCTGCTCCCAACTAAGATGACGTCACGCGAGTCTGCCGATCGCCACGAAAGAGTCGCGCGCGTAAAGGTCGGCGGTCCTGCGTCAACAACCGTATGAACTGGAATTGCTGACAGTCACGAGATTGCCATTTCGAAGCCCACACCATTTCTGCCCTGACCGGCTATCGGTACACCGAGTTTTACGATCGGCGTCCCCGCCGGCTTGTCCACTGGAACCTCGTAGAGGGTTGCGCTGCCAGCGCCACCGCTAGGGTACCCCGAGGGCTGGTAGACGACGCCGTTCACGCCAATCCTTCCGTGCGAGGGAGATGATCAAGCAACGTCACCTCGTAGTCTGTCTCCGTCGCCGCCGACACGTCCGCGACAGACTCCGGCTCCGAGGCGCAGGCCCAAACAGTCGGACACATCATCGCCGGCACATGAACTCGATTGCGCATCTGAAACAGGCCGTATCTCATTGAGAGCCACGGACGTCAGCACCTGGACGTTACGACTCTGCTGAACCGTCTCTATGAGCCACCTGCAGAATCGGCGGTGACGCCTGGCGGCCGCCGTCTCGCGGGAGCGTCCGTCACGAGCACAATCCTAACAAAGGCGCTGTTTGCGCTAAATTGTGATTGCGTTGCAGAACAAGACGTCGGTCGCAATATTCACGCGTTTCCGCCATGCACCACAGAATCATTCTTGCCGTCGATCGTTTATTGCGTGAGCGGTCGCTCTAACGACCTCATTCGCAATTTGTGAAGAGTATCTCGATGATAAAGTCGCTGAGTGTCTCCCGAGCAATGAGACACACACCCGCGCGGTAAGCTCCTCGCTGCCCTCCGTTGCGGCTTCCGCGATCCGAATGAGGAAGACATGAAGACAGTCCTCAGTACCTTCATGCTAGCTACTGCAGTTGCGATGGCTCCGCAGAGCCGCACAACCGCAGACGGTGTGTACTCCGCAGATCAGGCAACCCGCGGAGAGGCCGGATTTCGCCAGAATTGTTCATCGTGTCACGGCGTCGACCTTGCCGGCGCCGAAGGCGGACCGCCGCTGACTGGCACGGAGTTCAACGAGAGATGGAAGGGCATGACCCTAAACGACCTATTCATTCTGATGAAGTCCACGATGCCGCAGAGCTCACCCGGCAGTCTCTCGGACAAGGAGTACATAGACATTCTCGCCTTCATTCTGTTAAAGGGCGAGTTCCCGGACGGCACTGCGGACCTGGTGCCCGAAGAGGGTTCGCTGAGCCAGATCACATACCAGTAGCAGTCACGATCGACCGCACGCATAGTCGTTCGCGAGCGCCTGAGTTCGCGCGAGATCGGCGAATTGCGCTTCGGGGGAGTGCGCGAGGCGTTGAGAATCGTCCGGTGATGGGGTTCCGCCGTCACCGGACGCTTGATCGTGCTCGCTCGAACCAGCCCGTCAGTTACCAGTCAGCTGCTCGAGCAGCGCGATTGTCTGTTCGACGTCAGCTGGGTCGTGGTTCTGCAAGGAAGGTCGGTACTCGACCCTGAGACTGTCCTTGGCGACTTCGAGGGGGCGCCGTCCCATGACGTCCACCAGATCCGTCCGCGCTCCGTTATCGACAAGAAACTGGACCGTTCGGTGAGCAACAGCGAACGCCGCACCATGCAGTGCTGTTTGGCCGTGTTCATTGGCCGCATTGATGTCGTTGCCCCACTCTAGGAGCAGCTTGACGACTTCGTTCACGTCCGTGCCTTCTCTTCGGCCCAAGCCACTCGACGGTCCGCGCGTTCTGGTGCCGAGCCCAGCCGCCACCATTAGAGGCGTCGTCTGCTCCATCGACGCCAGGCGCGGGTCGGCACCAGAAGCAACCAAAAGCTTCATCGCCTCGATGTCTAGGGTGTTCGCGGCGATCCAGAACGGCGTGATGCCACCTGCCTCGACCCAGGTAATTGCAGGTTGTGGGTTCGGCTGCTGGATCTCTGGGGCACGCACACTTGGCGTCTTGGCGTTGACGTCCGCGCCGTGTTCGATCATGGCCTTTATCAATGCCAGGGTTTGATCGTCCTCGTTTCGGCCGGCCGCGCTTGCGCGCCGCACCATGAGCGCGTGCAGCGACGTCAGCCCGGGCTTGAGGGATTCACGAGCGAGCGTGTGGTTCGGCCGTGTCCGGTATGGGTACGGGTCGCCGGCGACGTTGGGATTTGCGCCACTCTCCAACAGAAACGCCGCCAGTTCGTAATAGCCATTGTTTACTGCAATAGTCAGGGCACTGCTCGTGTCAGCATGTGGATACGACCAAGACTGATCGCTGAAGATCTCCATGTGCGCGCCGTTAGGCGGCGTGGCCTGTTCGTTGACGTTGGCACCAGCCTTAACCAGCAGCTGCGTTGACGCCAAATCACCCTGACGAACTGCGAACAGTAACGGCGTGAGACCCGCGGCCGCGCGGACGTTAACGTCGGCTCCATACTCAAGTAGTACCTGAACAATCTCTGGGTGCGGCTCGCGACCGCCAGCAGCCACCATCAGGGCCGTCTGGCCATGTCGGGCCTCTTTTGCATTTACATCGGGACCACGCTCCAGAATGGCTTTGACTGCCTCGAGACTGCCAGCCCTGGCTGCGGCAAGAAGCACCGGTTCGCCCCCGAGCGCGGCGGCATGTGGATTGGCTCCGGCGTTCAGGAGTACTTCGACCAATCCAGCATTGCCCTCGCTGGACGCCATCCAAAGTGGGGTCGCGCCATACCGGTTTGCGGCGTTTACGTTTGCGCCCGCGCCGATCAGCAGTCTGACAGTATCTACATCGTCTTGGTACACGGCCCAGTGAAGAGCGGTGGCACCATCGGCCATGGGCTGATTCACGTCGACACGCTGATCGATAAGAAGTCTCAGCGCCGCGTGATCGCGATCCTTGACCGCCATCGCAATCGGAGACCCGTCCGCCGCGAACCCGCGGGCAGCGGGAACCAACACTGAGGCAGCCACTCCAGAAAATAGCCAGAAGCGTGCGAAAGCCGAATGCATCCTCATGACGCCTCTTCCTTCTTCATCCCAGACTCACATTCACTGACTCACCATCGCAACCGACCTCTCAAGACGATACCGAGTTCAGAGTTGCGTGACGCGGCCCGTACTGTCGCCAAAGTTATCCAGGTGAATTCCACACTGGTCGAGAAGACTCAAGTGGAGATTTGTTAATGGCGTATCGGCCTCGCACATGACGTGACGACCACCCTTGGTCTTGACACCGCCGCCAACCACAACCAATGGCAGATCCTTGGTAGCGTGGGAATTGCCGTCGCTCATGCCAGAGCCATAGGTGATGATCGTGTGATCCAATAGCGACCCTTCGCCGTCTCGCGTACTCGCCATCTTCTGCAGGTAATACGAGAGAAGCTCAACGTGGTACTTGTCGATTCGCGCGAGCTTCTCGAGCATGTCTGGCTTGTTGTCGTGGTGCGACAATCCGTGGTGCGCCTCGGGCACACCTATGTGGTTGAAGGTGCGCTGTGATGTCTCCTTCGCGAGCATGAATGTGACCACGCGAGTGAGATCGGCCTGATAGGCGAGAACCTGCACGTCGAACATCAACTTGACGTACTCGTCCCAGAGGTCAGGAATCCCTGGAGGCAGTTCCTCGGGGACCGCGACCGCGGCCTGCTGCTCCATCTTCTCGACCCGCCGCTCGAGTTCACGCACTCCATCGAGA
>JBFWPD010000101.1:0-10655 GCA_050250175.1 Vicinamibacterales bacterium | reverse complement strand
AGACGACGGTGACGTCGATGCCCGTTCCGCTCAGCTCTGCCCGCAGACACTCGGCCATCCCCACCTGCGCGAACTTCGTGGCTGCGTAGGCTCCCATGAACGGCACGCCGCGCTTGCCGACGATCGACGACACGACAATCAGGTGGCCGTGTTTCTGCTGGCGGAACGTGGGCAGCGCGGAACGCGCCGCATGATAAGTGCCGAGGTAGTTGACGCGGAAGAGCCGCTCCATCTGGGCGGGTGTGATCTGATCGATGTGCCCGTAGATGCCGAAGCCGGCGTTGCACATCATGACGTCCAGCCGTCCGAACCGCTCGACGGCGCGCGCTACCACGTTGTCCATGTTCTCCGGGATCGTCACGTCGGAGATCACGGGGAGCGCCTCGCCTCCGGCGCGGCCTACGTCGGTCGCGACCTCTGCCAGACGATCCCATCGGCGTGCCGACATCACGACCGCCCAACCGTCGCGCGCAAGCCTGAGCGCAGTCGCCCGGCCGATGCCGGCGGATGCACCGGTGATGGCGATGACCTTCCGTCCCTCAGAGCTCATTGCGCTTCTCACCAAGGATGCCGCGGAGGACGAATGCCACGTTCTCGGGTCGCTCGGCGAGACGCCGCATGAAGTACGGATACCATTCGCGTCCGAAGGGAACATACAGCCTGACGCGGTAGCCGTCGTCCACGAGCTTCTGCGCCAGGTCCCGCCGGATCCCGTAGAGCAACTGGAACTCGAAGCGATCGTTGCCGATGCCGTGCTGCGCGGCGAAAGTCCTGGTGCTGTCGATCAGCATCGGATCGTGTGTCGCGATCGCCGGATAGTTCCCCTCGATGAGCAGCGTCTTCATGTACCGCTCGAACGCGGCTTCGACGTCGTCCTGCTTCCGGTAGGCAATCGAACCGGGCTCGTCGTACGCGCCCTTGACCAGGCGGATTCTCGCGCCGAGGTCCACGATGCGCCGGAGATCCTTCTCCGTGCGAAAGAGCTCCGCCTGCAGCACCACGCCGATGTTGCGGCAGCCCTGCCCCCAGAGTGTCTCGAAGATGTCGAGCGTGACGTCCGTATACGCCGAGCTCTCCATGTCGATGCGGATGAAGAAATCGTCGGCATGCTCGAGGATCTTCCGCAGATGATCGACGGTGGTTGCGCGATCGGCGTCGAGACCCAGCTGCGTCAGCTTGAGCGACAGGTTCCGCTCGATTCCCGCCTTGATGATCGTGTCGACGATCACCAGGTACTCGCGAACCGCCAGTTCGGCCGTCTCGAGCGTGGCGGCTCCCTCGCCCAGGTGGTCGAGCGTCTGCCGCAGGCCGCGGGCCTCGAGCGCTCGCGCGACATCGATCGCATCGGCGATCGTCTCCCCGGCGATGAATCGGCGGGCGATGCTCGACGCACTGCTCGCCCCGTAGCGGGAAGCGGCCTTCTTGAGGGTCTTGCTGCGGGCGAGGAGATGAAAGAGGGTGCTGAGGCCGGAGGCGAGCACGCTAGTGCGGCCGTCCCGGAGTGTTGAGCAGATGCTCGATGGTTCTCGCGTAGTAGCGCAGCACGCTGCGCTCGCGCACACGGAACAGGCCCTTCTCGTAGACGACTATGCCGCGTGTTTCGAGCGGCGAGGCGGCGATGTCGACCGCCTGCCTGCCGCTCGACACTCCGAGATTGGCGCGCTTGACGCGCAGCTCTTCGAGGAGCTCGTCGATGCGCTTCTCGAGATCCTGCCGCTTGATCGAGGGGCGCATGGCCGCGGCAAAGATGGCCGTGGGCAGCACTTTGTACTGCGCGCCGATGTGCGCGCGCACCAGGCGGCTCAGTTCGAGCACGTCGCTCCGCGACTGCGGATCGACGTTGCTGACGCCGATGGGCGCGCCGAAGGTCACAAGGGCTCGGGACGAATAGCCGACGGCATAGCGCACGAGTTCGGCAACCTCGCGGCTGAACGGGCGCTGGCTCTTCTTGACGCGCTGCCGCGCCAGCACGTGATCCTCGAGCACGAGGTCGTACGCGATCGAGACCGGCACGATGACGAGATCGGGGTGATTGGCGGTGAGCGCGGCGTGGATCAATCCGGTCTTCAGAGACTTCAGCTCTCCGCTGTAGCTGCGGCCCCCCTCCGGATAGAGGAACAGGTCGTGCTTCTTCAGGATCTCCGCGACATACGCCTTGAGCGTGATGAGGTACGCGGGATCCTTGGTGTTCCGTCGAATGGGAATGGCGCCCGTCACGTGCCGGTGGATGAGGCCGAGCGGACCGCCGAACAGGTTGCTGCCTGCGGCGATGAGCGGAGGGCGGATGCCGTTGTCGTCCAGCGCCAGCGGCTCGACCAGGTAGTCGATGTGGCTCTTGTGGTTCGACGCGTACACGATCCTGTGGCCGGCGGCTACCGCGTCGGCGACATGGTGCAGCTGCTCTGGCTTGCGCTGGACCTTGCGGAGGATCGGATAGAGCGGATGCTGCAGCGCTCGATAGAACTTGTGCCGCTGCGTCGTCTTCAGCTCGTCGAGATACTCGCAGATCCGCTCGCGGGTCTGACTATCGCGACCGTCCTCGCGGAGGTATCGCATGACCTCCTCGCGGGCGAGAACGGCCTGGGCGATATCATCGAGCATGAGATGCACCGAATATAGCACGGCGTCCCGCCTTCGCCTGCGGCTTCAGGCATGTGCCGGAGGCGTCGGCGTGCAGCAGGATACGAGGGATACGCCTCAGCGGATCGCCTTGCAGACTGCGTCAGCGAAGGAGAAAGTCGAAGCGTTCCCGCCGAGGTCGGCGGTGCGTATCTCGCCTGCCGAGAGCACGCGCCCGAGGGCGTCCATGATCCGATCGGCAGCAGCCCCTTCGTCGATGTGCCGGAGCATGAGGACTGCCGACAGAAGGAGCGCCGTGGGGTTCGCGAGATTCTTGCCGGCGATGTCTGGCGCGCTCCCGTGCACCGCCTCGAATACCCCGATGTCGGTGCCCAGGTTTGCCGCGCCCACCACACCCAGGCCGCCAACGAGACCCGCGCAGAGATCGGAGACGATGTCCCCGTACAGGTTCGGCATCACGAGGACGTCGAACTGCTCCGGCTTGAGCACCAGCTGCATGCAGGCGGCGTCCACGATCCGCTCGTCGTACGCGATGGACGGGTTGTCGCGGGCCACGGCCCGCACGCTGTCGATGAAGAGCCCGTCTCCGAGCTTCATGATGTTGGCCTTGTGAATGGCCGTCACCTTCTTCCGCCCATGACGCGTCGCGTGATTGAACGCGAACTTCGCGATGCGGGTCGAGGCCTTCTCCGTGATGATCTTGAGACTCTCGACGACACCGGGCACCACGACATGCTCGAGTCCGGCGTACAGGTCCTCGGTGTTCTCGCGAACGATCACGAGATCGATGTCCGGGAACTTCGTGGGCACGCCAGGGAGGTTCCACACCGGTCGAAGGTTGGCGTACAGGTCGAGCGCCTTGCGGAGCCCCACGTTGACGCTCGTGAACCCATGCCCGATGGGCGTCGTCACCGGTCCCTTGAGTGCGACCTTGTTGCGGCGGATCGACTCGACGAGCTCGTGAGGCAGCGCCTGACCGGTCTGTTCGAAGGCGAGCACGCCTGCGATGTGGCGGTCCCATTCGATGGACACGCCTGATGCACCGAGGATTCGGAGGACCGCTTCGGTGACTTCCGGCCCGATGCCGTCGCCAGGGATGAGGGTGATGGTGTGCTTCATGCGCTATTCGCGAGCGTGCCAGTAGAGGAGCACGAGACCGAGACCGAGGTTGAGTGTCATCAGGAGCGTTGAACGCTCGTGGAGCGAGTCGAACCGGGCGCTATGGTGGCTGTGGAGACTGGCGCGCGCGTCTGCCTGGAGCGCCTCGATCTCGGGCGAGACAATCTGCCCCGAATAGGCGGCCACCGCGAGCATTGCGGCCACGATCGCTGCGCGAGGCACGAACGCCGCGGGGGGCGGACCGACGAACTTCATCACGAACAGGCCGACGAAGATGATGGCGCCGCACCCGTACGCCACGAGATGGAACCGGCGCAGGATCTCGCCGAACACGTCGCCTGCGATCGCGCGGCCGTCGAGCGCGACGCGCGGCAGGACATCGAACGCCGCCGGCGCCACCACGCCTCCCAGGATGAGCATGCCGCCGAGCCAGACGACGAGCGCCGCCAACGTCACGTACCGGACGACGGACATCCGCTCATTATAATTGGCCGGTGCAGGGACCCGCGGCCGGGACGCTGGTCGCGCGAGTGCTGGCCGCCGTTCGGCGAAACGAGGCAGTCGGGCCCGACGCGGTGACTCTGCTGGCACGCGAGTATGCCGCCGAGGGCAGCGAAGCCGCGGGCGAAGCCGTGGGCGTTGCCGTCGCCCGCGTCCTCGCTGCGGTGTCGGACGACCCGCCCTGGGCTCCATCTCCAACCGAAGGCAGAAGCGATTCAGCAAGTGAGCGCGCCGCATGGCTGGCGCTCCTTGTCGATATCGCCGGGATGTCCGACGACTCCAGGCTGCATCCGGCCATCAGCGCGTTGTGTGACCGGACTGTCGAGGGATGGCCGTCGCGTGCTCGCCTGGCGACGGCGATGAGAGAGGTGACGGCTGCCCTGCGCGCCGCGCCCGTGGTCCGGCCCGCTCTGGTCGCAAAGGTCGTGGACGAGCTCGAGCGGCTGGTCGGCTGCACCTATCAGCCGGGGCGTGGCCTCCTCGCGCGGCCCGGAGAACGTGAGCACGGAACGGCCGCGGATCACATTCAGGCCGCGATAGCGCTTCTGACGGCGCACGCGGTGACCGGGCGGCTTCCTTACGCGATGCTGGCCGACGAGCTGATCCAGTTCGCGAGCCGCTCGTGGTGGGGAGGCGACCTCCGGCACGCCGTCACCCTCGAGGAGGTAGCGGAGCGTTCGGAAGCGGCTCGTGTCCTCGCCCACCTTGCCGTGGTGCACGCAGAGCCGCGATACATGGAAACGGCTGTGGTCACTGCGGGCTACGACCACGTCGCCGAAGCCGGGCGGCTGCTCGCCGCCGCCGAGCCGTCACCTCACGGCATCCACGCGTGCGTCTACGCACTTGCCGTCGAGGAGATCACGAGATTGAAGAGGGAAGAGTGAAGAGTGAAGATTGAAGAGGGAAGAGTGAAATTGGAGATGGGTGGCGGCCCGCAGAGTCGATTGTGCGACCGTGCGACTCTGCAATACAATCTGCCTCCCGGACGCACCGCCTTTTCGGCGCCGGGCGCCAATCTTCAATCTGCACTCTTCAATCTTCAATCTTCAATTTCCTGATTCCCATGTCCATTGACCGCTCTGTGCTCGTGCCCGCTCTCCGGAATGTCGCGACCCGGCTCCGCATCGATTCGATTCGCGCGACGTCCGCCTCGGGCACAGGGCATCCGACCAGTTGCTGTTCTGCGGCCGATCTGGTGGCAGCGCTCTTCTTTGCCGAGATGCGCTTCGACCCGAACGATCCACAGAATCCCGTGAGCGACCGCTTCATCCTGTCGAAGGGCCACGCCGCACCGCTGCTGTACGCCGCATGGGCGGAGGCTGGAGCGATCAAGCGGTCCGACCTGCTGAAGCTGCGTGAGATCTCATCCGATCTCGAAGGGCATCCGACACCCCGCCTCCCGTTCGTGGACGTGGCGACAGGGTCGCTCGGCCAGGGTATCTGTGCGGCGGTCGGCAGCGCCCTCAACGCACGGCGGATCGAGTCGGACTACCGCACCTACTGCCTCCTCGGCGACGGCGAGTCTGCGGAAGGTTCCGTCTGGGAGGCGGCGCAGGTTGCGGCGGTCGACAGGCTCGACAACCTCTGCGCGATCATCGACGTCAATGCCCTCGGCCAGAGCGGTCCGACGATGTGGCAGCACGACATCGAGCAGTTCACGCGCCGCTGGAACGCATTCGGCTGGCACGCGATTGCGATAGACGGCCACGACATCACGGCGATTCTCGACGCGTACGCAGAAGCGAGGGCCACGAAGGGCCGTCCGACCGTCATCGTGGGGCGCACGCTCAAGGGCAAAGGCGTGTCGTTTGCCGAAAACAAGGGCGGATGGCATGGACGGGCGTTCAAGAAGGGCGAGGAGATGGACAAGGCCATCGCCGAGCTCGAGGCGGGGCTCGTGCCTGGCGCCGACGAGGCCAGGCTCTTTCAGCAGATTCCGAAGCCCGCCTCGCGCCCGAGCGTTCATGTCGTTCCGGGGGCAGTCGCCGCTCCCGCCTACGCCATGGGCGACCAGGTTGCGACCCGCGAGGCGTACGGCGCCGCCATCGCGAAGCTCGGTGCCGCCGATCCCCGTGTGGTGGCCCTCGACGCCGACGTGAAGAACTCGACCTTCAGCGACAGGTTCGAAGCAGTGCTGCCGAAGCGCTTCTATCAGAACTTCATCGCCGAGCAGGTGATGGTGGGATCGGCGATGGGGCTTGCCGCCCGCGGCGCGATTCCGTTCCCCTCGACCTTCGCCTGCTTCCTGACGCGCGCCGCCGACTTCATCCGCATGGCGGCGATCAGCCAGGTCGGCGTGAAGCTCGCCGGCTCCCATGCCGGCGTGTCGATTGGCGAGGACGGTCCCTCACAGATGGCGCTCGAGGATCTCGCGATGTTCCGGTCGCAGCCGAACTTCACGGTCCTGTATCCGTGCGACGCGGTCAGCGCCGAGCGCCTCGTCGCCCTCGCCGCGTACAACGCCGGTCCCGCCTACATCCGCACCAGCCGCCCGAAGACGCCGGTCATCTATGGAGCGGACGAGGTGTTCACGGTCGGCGGCATGAAGGTCCTCCGCAAGAGTGAAAGCGACGTCGTCACGATCGTCGGCGCAGGTGTGACCGTGTTCGAGGCGCTCAAAGCGCACGACGCACTCAAGGCCGACGGCATCGCCGTCCGCGTCGTCGATCTCTACTCGGTGGCGCCGGTCGATCGCGCGGGGCTGGTCGAGGCAGGACGTGCGACGAAGGGACGGATCATCACCGTCGAGGATCACTACGCGGCAGGCGGCATCGGCGACGCGGTGTCGGAGGCGGTGGCTGAAGCCGGAATCTCCGTTCAGCGGATTGCGGTTCGCGAGATCCCCCGCAGCGGCCGGCCCGACGAACTGCTCGACCGCTACGGGATCTCCGCGAGACACATCGTCGAGAAGGTCAAGGCGCTGTAACAGGCTCCGGGCTACAGGCTTCGGGCTACAGGCTTCAGGCTCCAGGCACGTCACGCCGTTCCGTTGCGATCGAACTCGGGAATGGCTTCGGGCCGACTTCAGGGCTACGAACCACAGGCCAGGCGAGTGCCATCGCAGCGGAACAGCGTGACCTGCCCGAAGCCTGCAGCCTGAAGCCCGTAGCCTGTAGCCCGTAGCCTGCAGCCTGTAGCCTGCAGCCCGGAGCCCGTAGCCTATAGAGCTTCTACCGCCCTCCCCGTTCCCGCATCCACTCGCGCCGATCTTCCATGCGCTCGGATCGGTTCTCGCGCATCTCGGCAAGCTCGGCCTTCTGTTCGTCAGTCAACAGACCCATGATCTCGGCCTGAACCTGTGCCCTGGCCACAGCCAGGTCGGCTTCGACCGACGCGAGGTCGGCGCTTCGCGCGCGAATCATCCCTTCGTCAACAGGTTGCGTTGCGATCGCCTCGTGGAGCGCGGCGCGAGCGGTCTGCGCGCGTTCCATCAGCGGCTCGTTGGAGGCACGCCTCGTCTCGAGAATGGTCCTGACCTGCTCTTCCTGAGCGTCGGTCAGGTCCAGCGGGCCGAACATGAACCCGCCGAGCGGGCCACCGGGGCCGCCCCGTCCCATGAATCCGCGCGGGCCGCCCGGCCCGCCAGGGCCTCCATGCATGAAATGACGTCCGCCTGAATTGCCGCCGCCGTCCTGGGCCGCGGCAAATCCCGCCGCCCCGGCGCCGAGAGCCAGAGCGACAACGCCAACGCCGAATGCGATTCGCTTCGTGAACAGTGTCATTGGGTCCTCCAGTTCGCGGCACCCCCGGATCCGGCCGGGCAGCCGCGTGTTCTAATCCATTGGACCGTGTGACGATGGAAAGGCCATGGCCGAGCGGTGACAAGATTGTGACAGTGCCGGCGCCCCCGACTTCGCCTCGCGTTCTCGTCGTCGAAGATGAACGGAACATCAGGGAGCTCGTGTGCCTGCATCTCAAGCACGAGGGCTACACCTGCGAGGCTGTGGCCGACGGCTCGCGGGCGCTCGCGATCACTGAGCGTGACCGCTTCGATCTGCTCGTGCTCGACGTCATGATCCCGGGACTGGACGGCCTCTCGCTGTGCCGGGCCGTCCGCAACGGCAAGCTGAATCAGGACGTCCCGATCCTGATGCTGACCGCGCGGCGCGACGAGTCAGACAAGGTCGTCGGGCTCGAGAGTGGCGCCGACGACTACCTGACGAAGCCGTTCGGGGTTCGAGAACTGGTCGCGCGATGCCGCGCCTTGCTCCGTCGTCCGCGGCAGTCGAAATCGGAATCGGCCTCCGCGAGCGTGGACACCGACAAGGTAATCCACGTCCACGGCGTCGCAATCGACGTTCCGAAGCGCCGGGTCGTTGTCGATGGACGCGACGTCGAGCTGACCGATCAGGAGTTCCGTCTTCTTCATCTCCTTGCGACCCACGCGGGGATCGTGTTCAGCCGGGAGGCGCTGCTCGCCAGGATCTGGCGCGGCGATACGTTCGTGACGGTCCGGAGCGTTGACACGCTGGTCAAGCGGCTGCGCCGGCGCATCGAGATTGATCCGGCTGAACCTCGTTATCTGCTCACCGTCTGGGGCGTGGGCTACAAGTTCGCGGACGTCTAGTCGCCACTCCGCCGTGCAGCGTGCCTCGCCCACGCGTCGATTTCTAGGCCCTTCGAATCGCCTCGACCGTCGCGGAGTCCGGCCAGGCAGGAACAGGTGTGGCGACGTAACCTGCGTGTGCCAGCCGCGACTGGAAGAGGGCGGTCGCCGATCCCCAGAAGGCGAGACGCGCACCCGTCCGGGCGACGATGTACGCCTGTCCGATGAAGAAGGTCGCCCACATCACAAGCCCGGTGTCTCCCGCCCCGGGGGCGGCCAGCGCGTAGGCAGAAATGATGATGCCGAGCAGCAGGACGTTTCCGACGTACACAGCTGCGACGGCACCTGGATTCGCCGAGATGAACCGCAGCGCCGCGGCAAGAGCGGCGAGCATGCTCCGGCGATCCTCGACGACGGCTCTCACTCTTGCGTAGTCGAAAAGCACGTGCACGGCGGCGACGGCGAGCACGAATGGCACTTCGACAGCTGCCCGAACAAGGACAACCGTGCGTTCGCTTGTGGCGTCGGCGGTCAGGGTGACCTGCACG
Organism: Vicinamibacterales bacterium; assembly: GCA_050250175.1. Lineage (GTDB taxonomy): Bacteria > Acidobacteriota > Vicinamibacteria > Vicinamibacterales > CAVVIG01 > JBFWPD01. Next base: position 1,361 of record JBFWPD010000101.1, on the reverse strand, counting down.
TCCCCGAGCGCCGGGTGAACTCCGAGAAAGAGCCAGGCGTACACGATGGCCGCGATGGCGCCGAGGCGAAGGAACCGGACGAAGAACCCGCCTGACGCTGCAAAGAAGGCGTGCGCGCCGAGCGGTCTGAGCCGCGCATACCGATCGATGATCCCGCCTGAGAGAAACAGCCAGACGCCTACCGCCATCGCCGACGCGATCGTCACGACCAGGGGGCGGCGCCGGCCATCGAACATCGCGCTCGCGTTGTCGAGAACCGCAGCGAATCCGAGGACGGCGGGCGTCAGTGATGCCGCGGGTCCCTGCGCCTGCGACATGAACTCCTGCAGCCAGTCGTAGTTGACGGCCTCCGTGGACCGCTCGCCTTCGAGGCTGGCGCCCAGGTGGCCGGCAATCGAGTCGCGCACCATCAACGCCGGGCCGATCGCGATGAGGAAGGTCGCGAGCCAGAGGCCCGCGAGGATCGCTGGCGCGCGGACGACGCGGGAGACGCCGTCACGGAGCGCTGCGATGGGGGTCATCTCCTGCCGATTTTCCGCTCGTACTCGAGCTCGAGAACGTCCGCCGTGTGCAGGTCGAACGCGCCGGCGGTCTGTGTGAACCCGCCGCGGAACTCGCTGTGGCAGCGGTAGCACACCGTCAGATCCTTGAGCCGGCCGTAGACGAACAGATCGATGAGCGCCGCGCCGCCGAGGATGCTGTAGGCGATGAGGTCCTGTTCGAACCAGTAGAAGATCGCGCTGATCGACGCTCCCACGATCACCACGGCCAGACCGACCTTGGGGTCGAAATCCTTGCGGCGATAGAAGTCGCTGCCCCTGCAGACAGGACACATGTCGACCGCACGGTCGTCGCGAACGCTCTCGGAGATGTCGAGCGCAATCTGCCGGCCGCAGCGTCCGCACGTGATCGCGGCCGGCTCCTCCGCAGCCTGTACTGGAAGTCCGGCGTCACACTTGGGACACTTGGCGAGCACTTGCATTGGCACGAGTGAGCTACCTGGGAGAAAAAGAGGGCAGCGGCAGGCTGCGCATCGTATGAAGGCCGGGTGACGCAGCCAAGACTGCGAGGATTGAATTCACGACAAGCGACGGCGTCGCGAGGTCGCCGTGCAGGCCGGTGCCGATCCGCATCGAGATCTTCGGCACGCCGCCGATCTCGACCTCGTCGTACGTGTCCGGAGCGCCGAGGTAGGCCTCCATGTGAAGGCGGATCAGCACGCGTCCTTTCCGGTAGCCGGCGCCGTCCTGCACGATGCCCGCAACCTGTCCGGCCCTGACGCGAAGAAACCGGCTGGCGACGGGCCGAGTTGCAATCTTCGGCCTGACGCGATCCGTGATCCGATCGAGACGCCAGCCGAG
>JBFWPD010000100.1:0-10685 GCA_050250175.1 Vicinamibacterales bacterium | reverse complement strand
GTCGAGAGCAACGATGCGGCGAGGGGCCGTGGTCACCTGGAAGCGGTAGCGATTCCAGGAGTAGTCGTTGCCGACCGGTAGCGTGACGCCAGGATTGATCGTGAAGTCGCGCTCCAGCCGCTCGTAGGTGGGAAGGATGTGGAACTGAAACGCATCCTGCCGATGCGTCCCGAGGTTGAACACGGTGAAGTCGAACTCGCGGTTCAGCTGCTCGTTGTTGACCGTGCTGTAGATCAGGTTGCTCGTCAGACCGTACTGGATCGTCCGGATCCAGGCGTGCTGATTCGGCCTCGTCGTATAGCTGATCTCGGGACGGAAGCGCCTGAACCCGGTGCGGGGCGTGAAGCCGACCGCCGCGTTGTAGTTCTCCTCGATCTCGCGATACCCGAAACCGCCGCTCCACGGATCGTTCGGGAAGTTGAGCGCCAGGCCCCACGCATTGTTGTGGCCCACGTCCAGCGGATCGCTCGTGTTCAGGAAGAAGCCGCCGAGCGACAAGTTCTCCGAGCCGAGGAACGTGGAGGTCGCCAGCACGAAGTCGACACCGAGCGTGTGCCGCATGTCACCGCCGACGTCACGCGGATTGCGGCCGGTGTACATGGCGCCGACGTACGACTGACGCAGCATCCGGCGCTTCCCGCGAAGCACCATGAAGTCCTCGCCGATGATGCTGTCCTCCTCCCGCGTGCGGACGTACAGCGCACCAACGTCGCTCCGTCCCATCTGACCGGCGAGCTTTCCGCCGACGTCGATGCCCTGAGGCACGCCCTGGTTCAGACCGATGCGCCGCGTAAAGAACGGCAGGAGCGAGTTGTCGTTGTTCGCCGCGCTCTGGAAGTCGAAGAACGACGACCCGTCGAGAAAGAAGTCGCGCTTCTCAGGAAAGAACTGAGGAAACCGCTCGAGATTTGTCAGTCGGGTGTCGACTTCGGCCTGGGCGAAGTCCGTGTTCACCGTCAGGTTCGTACGCACGCTGGGCGTCGGGCTGAAGAACAGGTCGACGCCGACATCCGCGTCGTTGTGCACCTCGTTGTCGCCGCGGCCCGGGAATGACTCAGACGTGCCGATGACATACGGCTTGATGTCCAGACCGCGCCCGCCCGAGATGCCCTCGAGCCCTGTCAGCAGGCCCGCGTTCGACAGCCGGTTCAGCCCCTGATTCCGCAGCCACCCGGTCCACAGGCTCTCTTCATTCTTCCGCCGCACCGTCCGCTGGAAATTGATCCCCCAGGCCTCGGCCGTCGGATCGAAGTTCAGGGTGCTGAAGGGAATCTCGATCTCGAGCGTCCAGCCGATCTCGCTCCGGCGCGCGATGCCGGTCCAGATCCCGTCCCATCGCCGCTCGTTGAAGTTCGCGCCCCGCAGCGCATCCCCCATCAGCCCCGAGGGATTCATTTCGAAGAAGTAGCCGGTCTGCTGATTGTTGAACGTGTCGATCGTCCACATGAACCGATCGTCGGACTGCAGGAACTCGTCGCGGCGGCGCTGATACCCGAGCCACTTCTCGGGCTCGGAATCGTACGCGGTCACGCCCATGTAGAGCGCTTCGGTCGTATACAGGAATCGCACCTCGGTCTGCTCCGTGGCCGGCGCGCCGTTGTCCGGATCCTGCTGGATGAAGTTGGCCGCCGGCACTGCCCGGTCCCACACTTCCTCGTCCAGGAACCCATCGACTTCGATCTGCTCGGAGTCGTTCAAACGGACAGCTTCAACCGCGGGCCGCTCCCCGGCGCCGGCCTGGGCTGCAGCCCCCGCCGCCGGTGTCAACAGGGACAGGAACAGGAAAGCACGAAGCACAAGTCCACTTTTCATCATGAGTTTCCAGCTCTCAATCGGAGACTACGTATCGGTCACCAAGGCGTTACGTCAGTTCGGGTTCGGCCCAGGCCAGTGCTCAGCCACTGGAAATACGACGCGGGGTACCGGCTGTTACAGGGACCCACCACTGACTCGGCGCGACTGTGTACTACAAGCCCAATGAAGGCGCCATGAAGCGGCCGGTGGAACCCCCGGGACCGGGTCCGACCTGTATCTGCCGTGCCGTACGTCGGAATCAGCTCTCGTCGAGCAGCGTCAATTCGCGCTGCGCTTCGGCCTGGAAGGCCGACGTTCCAAACTCCTCGACAACTCGACTGAACGTCTTCCGGGCATCGTCCACTCGACCCGCGCCGCGATACGCACGGGCGAGCTCCATCAGTACACCCTCGACGGGCATCGCGCCGCTCGGGTTCGCAACGAGACCCTCGTATTCCGCGATAGCCTCGTCGTGCTGTCCGGCCTGGGCATGTGCTTCGGCGAGGCCCAGTCGCGCCATCTGACCAAGGGGAGCAGTGCCGGCGGCGTCCACCACCTGTTGATAAATCGAGACGGCGTCAGCAGGACGACCGAGCGCCATTACGGTCGACGCCTCACGGTACCTGGCGAGCAACCCTGCATCGGTCGACGGGTACTCGTCGGCGACCGCCTTGAAGCTGCTCAGGACCTCTTCCCGTCGCGCCCTCTCCGTCGCAAAGCGCGGTGCCGGCGCCTGGCCCTCGGCCGGCCCGACGGGTTCGTCGAGCACGGCGGTCGCGCCCGCGAGCGCTCCGGCCGCCCGGTTTTCGACGCCAGAGGTCCATCCAAAGTACGCAAGGGCGCCAACGCCGATCACGACCACGGCGACCACGATGTACAGGATCTCGCGGGGACGCGACTCGACCTCGCGCTGCACGCGCAGTGCAAATGTCGCAAGCTCGTTGTCCTTGAGACGATGACGTTCGGTGCCTTTCATGTTCTCACTCGACAGTGTGTTCGACCGCGACGTGCTGCGGCCGTCAAGTTTACTCGCGCGCGCACCGCGGCGTATGACCGGGAGATGGTGCGCCCGGCCGGAATTGAACCGGCGGCCCCCCGCTTAGGAGGCGGGTGCTCTATCCGCTGAGCTACGGGCGCTCACTGCTCGCTGAAACGCTCAGTCTAGCATTCCTGATCAGCTCCCAGACGGCGAGGCACGACCGTTGCACGAGTTCTGGAGATGGAAGAGGGTGCAATGACCTCCGAACAGCCCCCAGACCCCGCCAGGAAAGTCATGCTGAGCATTGCCGCTCTTGCAATTCCATGCATCGCGCTCGCCTGGTCATTGAGCCCGGCAGCTCCCGCACAGGGCGTCGAATTCGGCGACCTCAGTGGAGCAAGCTTCGTCGAGATTCGTACGATGGATGGCGACGTCGCGATGAGCGGCGAGCTCCGCAACCGATTCGATGCCGTCGGCGACACCGAGAAGGACGCCGCACTTCACGGTCAGCATTCGGAACAGGTTGTCGGCGAAGTCGAGATCGAAATCCCTCGCCCCGGCTCGCCGAATGCGAAACAGGAACTCGAAGTCGACGTGATCTCGCTCGAGCCACGCACCTCGTACCAGGTCTTCGTCGACGATCGCGCAGTCGCCACGTTCACGACCGATGATCGCGGCAGCATCGACATCGAACTGTCGTCGGCAACAGCAACACCAGAACCGCGATGACGGGGGACCTGTCGCAGGGCTCACGAACCGGCGCCGAGCCGCTGGAGCGCCTTCGCCACCCTCGTGTACTCCTCGTACCGCTGCTGATAGCGTTCGACTCGCTCACGCTCGACGGCTTCCAGCTTGGAACGCCCCAACGCTGACGTCACGCCCTCACCGAGCGACTCGGCGAGGCTCTGCGCCTTCAGCTTGTACTCGGCATCATGCGATCGTTCCCAGGCAAGCCACGCCGACGTCCACGACGCATGCGCGGCATCGGTCTGCTCGCGGCTGAACGGAAACGACCGCCCCATCGCGCGATCGAGCGCGGCGAACTCTTCAGGCAGGGCCACCCGGGCAGCGTGCGCCACGGGATACCAGATAAGCAGCGCCCGCGCATCGCTTGCCGCCGTTGCAACCGCCGGCGTGAACAGCGCCAGCAGTTGTGCGATGCGGCTGCGCTCTGCGTCGCGCCTCAGTCCCTCCAATACGGCGACGAGACGCGCGGTCGCCCACGCCACGACGGCAAGGACTGCGATACCGCACGCGAGGATCGCAGCAGTCAGCCCCACGAGGTCAGTACTTGAGGACCGAGTGCAGACGCTCTCCGTTCAGCCTCGCACGGCCGTTGAGATCGATGAGCTCGATCAGAAACGCGAGCGCGTGAACGTCGCCGCCGAGCCGCTTCACCAGTCCGCTCGCCGCACTCGCGGTTCCTCCCGTGGCAAGGAGGTCATCGACGATGAGCACGTGCTGGCCGGGACGCACGGCATCGTCGTGAATCTCGAGGGAGTCAGAGCCGTACTCGAGGTCGTAGGTGGCCTTCATCGTCGTCGACGGCAGCTTCCCCGGCTTGCGCACCGGCGCAAAACCGGCGCTCAGACGATCGGCCACGGCCGACCCGAAGATGAAGCCGCGGCTCTCGATGCCGACGACCAGATCGATCCCCTGCCCTGCAAAGGGCATGGCGAGGCTGTCCACAGCGGTGCGGAAGCCCGCCGGGTCCTGCAGAAGCGTCGTGATGTCGTAGAAGAGAATGCCCGCCTTGGGGAAGTCGGGCACGTTGCGGATCTTCGTCTTGAGATGGTCCATGTTCATGAAACTGCGGCGAACCCCGTCTCTCGCCCGTCCACGGCGAGATCGGTGACGTCTACCTGGTGAACGCGCGCCTGAGGCGGACCGTATGAGATCGCGCGTTCGAAACGTTCGAGCGATTCGGCCTCGCCTTCCGCTCGTATCTCGACGCCGCCGTCAGGCGTGTTGCGCACCCACCCGTGCAAGCCTTCACGGGCTGCTGCCTCGACGGTGAACCAGCGAAAGCCGACGCCCTGAACACGTCCGCTGATCACATACCGTCGAGCCAGTCGCATGGGGGGAAATCGCCGAGGATTATATAACGTGGCTCGGAAAGGGCCCGGTTTCATGGATAATGCCGTCGACGGCATGGTGACTCGGCGGCGCACGAACCATTCAGGGAGCGACGACGCGCAGAGTTCTCCGGCGCTCGTCCCCGAACCATCCGGCATCAGTCGGCATTCCTTGCCGAGGCGTGACCACTGCCCCGTGCTCATTGTCGAGGACGACGATGATCTGCGGGAGATGATGGCGCAGCTTCTCACGCTCGAGGGCTTCCGCGCCGAAACCGCTGCCAACGGGCGGGCCGCCCTCGAATACCTTCGCCGCGACGACCTTCCCGATCTGATTCTGCTCGACTTGATGATGCCAATCATGGACGGCTGGGAGTTCCGCCGCCTCCAGTCCGAGGATCCCCGGCTGGCCAGCCTGCCCGTCATCGTCCTCTCGGCGCTCGAACCCCCAAGGGCCTCGGACCTCGGCGGCGCCACGTTCCTCACCAAACCTCTGGACTTCGACAGGCTGCTGGAGCTCGTCCGCCGCTACTGCGGCACGGCCTAGAAGCCCTGCGCTCCAGTCTCACCGCCCGCTGGTGGCCGGCGGCGGGACACGTTGATACGATCGCGGTGTGGCGAGCCCCGCGCCCTTGCGCGTCACCGCGCGTGTACTGGCAAAGACGGTCGCCGCCATTCTCATTCTCGTCGTCGTCGCGCTCGTTGCCGGTGTGCTTGTCCTGCGTTCGTCGTGGGGCCAGGAACGCGTGCGCCGCCTCGCAGTCGAGCAGGCCAACCGATTCCTGACCGCCACCCTGGAGATTGGAAGACTCGAAGGCAGCCTCTTCGGAGGGGTGACGCTGCACGACGTGCGACTGGCTCGCGGCAACGACGACATCGTCACCATCGAGCAGGTCGATGTCGCCTACAGCATCCGCCAGTTCTTCGGCGCCGACATCCGGATCCGCGACCTCCGCCTTGTTCGCCCCCGCGTGGTCATCGCCAGAGACGCCGATGGCCGCTGGAACCTTGGCGCGCTCGTCAGGCGCCGGGAACCGCAGCAGGCCTCCTCAACCACGCGACGTCCGGTGCTGCTGCAGCGCATCCAGGTGGAGGACGGCCTCGTCGAGCTGCGCGATCCGCTCACAGTCGGCGTCGCACGCGTCCCGACGACCTACTCGTCGCTCGAGGCGGACCTTTCTTTCACGCTTCTCGATCGTGGCTGGCGCGTCGACATGACGCACGTCGCATGGGCCGGAGTTGCTCCCTTCCCCGCCGACGTTCGCGTGGCGGGTGGCGTCGGGAACACGCCTGACGGCTGGACGTTCGAGGAGCTCGACGTCACCACTCCGCAAAGCGCGTTCATTGTGGACGGACGCGTCGACCGCACGACGCAGGGCAGCACGCTCGACCTGCGAGTCGACGCGAACCACTTCGCCTTTCAGGAGTGGGGCGGCATCCTCACAGCTCTGCAGAACATCGCCGTGCAGGCACAGTTCGACGCGGTCGTGCAGGGACCGGCCCGCGAGTTCTCGACAGCGATCACGCTGGCATCTGATGGAGGCGACGTCAACGGAGACCTTCGTATCAACACGGAGCCGCCTGGCTGGGGCGTCGCGGGCACTGCGGCCATCGCACGCCTGGACCTCGCGCGATGGCTCAACCGTCCCGATCGTCCAAGCGACGTCACAGGCGACACGACGTTCGACCTGCGATTCTCTCAAGGTTCGCCCTTTCCGCAGGGCACGTGGGCATTCGACGGTACGCACGCCGCGTTCCTCGAGTACGAGACTGGCGAGCTTCAGGCGGAGGGACGCATCTCACCTGCCGAAGTGCTCATCGAATCCGGCACGACGACCGCCTATGGAACCAACCTGCGTCTCATCAGCGGGTCCATCGGTTTCGAAAGTCCGTTTCCATTTACGTTCGCGGGCAGAGCGAATGGGCTCGACCTCCGCCTGCTGCCCGAACAAGTCCCGGTCCCGAAGGTCGAGACACTTCTCGCGCTGGACTTCGACGTTCGAGGGCAGTTCGTCGAGGCGTTCATGGACGGCCGCGCGACGTTCGACGAGTCGCGCTTCCTCGACGCCACCATCGGCGCCGGTGCCGTCGGCTCCCTCGAGACGAGTGCCGATCCCGTGAGTTATGCAGGCGAAGGAGACATCCGCGGCCTGTCACTCGATCGGGTGGCGTCGGCGTTCGAAATCGGATGGCTGTCCGATCCCCGCTACCACGGAGTGATCTCCGGCCGCTTCGGAGTCGACGGAGCAGGAAGCGGCGCGACCATGTCACTGGCGAGCACGGGACGTCTCGAGGAGGCGGCCCTGTTCGGAGGCACGCTGTCAGCCGCCGACGTCACGTTGAACATCAGTGATGGTTCGCTGTCCGGATCGTTCGATGGACGCTTCGCCGACGTCAACCCGGCGATCGCGGTCGACGACGAGCGGTTCGGCGCGACGGTCACGGCAACCGGGCGCATCGACTTCGAAGTCGACGACCTGCTGATCGAATCGCCGACGATACGCGACTACCACATCACGGCCGACCTGGACGTCGAACCCTCGGTCGTGGCCGACCTGCAGATCGAAACCGCCACGATCGCAGCGACCCTCGAGAGCGGTCAGGTCGGCGGATCTCTCGATGCAAGGGGACCCGCGTTCGTTCTCAATGCGAGCGGAGGCATTGCTCTGGACGAGAGTGGCACGTCGTCTCTCGAGTTCGAGATTCCTCGGGCCGACCTCGCGATGATCGGCAGACAGACCGGCCGCACGATGGCCGGGCAGCTGTCGACGCGAGGCCGCCTCACGGGCCCGGGCGGCACGTATCAGGTCGAAGGGACGCTCACTGCTGCCGACGCCATGTTCGACATGCTGCGCTTTCTGGGAGCGGACGGCGCGTATGGCTTGACGATCGCCGTCGAAGGCGCCGAGGCACAGCTCACGGCCGGCACGTTCCTCGGCCGCCTGAATCTCGTCCACGTCAGAAACGAACCGATCGACGGCGTGACGGCGTCGCTCGCGTATCAGCGCGACGGTACGTTGACCGGCGGCATCGAGATCTATGGCCTCCGGGGCGTGACAGGAACAGTCAACGGCGTCGCGCGTCTCGCGCCGGACTGGTCGTCTGCGGCGCTCTCCCGGTTCGAGTTCAGCCTCGGCGATTCCACCTGGGGGCTCGTCGAGACCACGCCACCGCCTGTGATTGCCTGGGACGAGGGAGGCGTCGCACTCGACCCGATGGCGTTCATCACCGCCGGCGATGTCACACAGCGCCTTACCCTCGACGGCACGTGGCGCGGGAGCGGCGGCGGCGAGTTGCGCATCACGACGCAGAGTGTGCAGATCGCAGCGCTCGCGGCAGCGGCCGGACAGCCCGACTCGTACGCCGGCCTTGTCGACCTCGATGCGACCATCACCGGCACGCGGGAGCAACCGATCGTGACAGGCAATCTGCTGGTCACGAACGGGCGGCTGCGGCGTCTGTCATACCAACAGCTGTTCGGCCGCGTGGTCTACGTCAACGGCATGTTCGAGATCGGCGTGCGCCTGGATCAGGCGCCGGGCGTCTGGTTGACAGCTTCCGGCGCGGTCCCTCTGGGCCTGCTCGACCGATCACAGCCTGTCCTGCCGATGCACGTCGCGATCGCGTCGACTCCGGTCAGCCTCGGCCTGATCGAAGGCCTGACCGACGTCGTCAGCAACGTGAGCGGCCAGGTCGAGCTCGACGTCAGTGCCGTGGGCACAGGGCACGATCCGAGATTCACCGGACTCGTCCGGCTGATGGACGCCGGGTTCCGGGTCGCGTCCACTGGCTCCACCTATCACGGCGGCAACGGCACGATCACGCTGACGAGAGATCGCATGACCGTCGACAACCTGCAGCTGCTCGATGCCAGCGAGCGGCTGCTGTCGGTCCAGGGAAGTGTCGGCACCGACGAGCTTCGATTCCAGGACCTGCAGCTCGACGTCACGTCACGGGAATTCGAGATTCTGAGGAATCAGTACGGCACGGTGGACGTCGATGCGCGGTTGACGCTGCGCGGAAGGGTCGAGGCACCGGTCTTCGCCGGCACGCTGACGATCACGGACGGCGAGCTCCGAGTGGATCGGATTCTGGATCGCATGCTCTTCTCCCCGTACGCCGTCGAAGCCGCGCCGGTGGAGGCGCCGGTGGACGCGATTGCGGCCCTCAATCCGTGGGAACGGCTCGCTCTGGACATCACGCTCGATGTCCCGGGCACGCTGCAGATGGTCGGCGACAATGTCCAGGTTGCCACCGGGACTCCGCTCGGTCTGGGCAACATCGATCTTCGCGTGGCTGGAAATCTCTTTCTTCGAAAGGAGCCCGCCGGTGAATTGAGCGTGGTGGGAAGCCTCGATGAGCTGACGGGACGCTACACATTTCAGGGCCGGCGCTTCGATCTCGATCCATCGAGCACGGTGGCCTTCAGCGGCGACCTCGATCCAGAGCTCTCGGTGCTGGTCACTCGAGAGATCTCAGGCGTCCAGACACAAGTGACAATCGCGGGACGCCTCAGTCAGCCCGAGCTCCGGCTGGCGAGCAATCCGCCGCTCGATCCTACGGACATTCTGTCGCTCATCGTGTTCAACACGACGGTGAACGAACTGTCCGCGGAGCAGCAGGAGCAGCTCGCGGTGCGCGCGGGCACACTCGCCGCCGGCTTCCTGACGGCCCCGCTGCTCGCGGCACTCGAACGCACGCTGGGCCTGGAGATCCTCGAGATCGAAGCGGCGACGACGGGCGCCCGTGTCACGATCGGCGACGAGATCGCTCCCGGCCTCGTCGCACGATTCAGCCGTCAGTTCGGCGCCGACGAGTACGACGAGGCAACGATCGAGTACTTCCTCTCGCGTCTGTTCCGTATTCGCGCGACCTTCTCGGACGCGGGATCCGTCGTGCGCTCACCGTTCAGGCGGGTCGAGCGAGCCGGCATCGATTTCCTCTTGTTCTTCAGCTTCTGACTTCGCCTCCGGTCGAGGTCGAAGGCGCTATACTGCCGAACAGGCCTCACGCTATGACTGCCCTCCGGACACGGAGGTTGGCCGCACCTGCCGTCGTCTCGGCCATCCTCCTCCTGATCGTCGCGCCCGTCTCCGGCCAGCCGGACAGCGGCAGGCCGCCCGTGGTGTTCGCTGCCGACGTGGAGAGCATCATCCATCCGGTCTCCGCGGAGTTCATGATCGACGCCATGAACCGCGCGGACGAGGCGGGCGCAACCGCGCTCGTCTTCACGCTCCGCACACCCGGAGGCCTCGTCGACTCCACCCGCGACATCGTCACCAGCATGCTCGCGACCGAGACGCCGGTCGTCGTCTTCGTCGGGCCAGCCGGCGCACGCGCGGCGTCAGCCGGATTCATTCTCACGATCGCCGCGGACGTTGCCGCCATGGCGCCCGGCACGCACATCGGTGCCGCGCATCCAGTGTCCGCGAGCGGCGAGGCCGCCGATGAGACGGTGGCGCAGAAGGCGGCGGAGGACCTGGCCGCGTACGTCCGCACGCTGGCCACATCGCGACAGCGCAATGTTCCCCTCTCCGAGGAAGCCGTCAACGACAGCCGCGCCTTCACCGAGACCGAAGCGCTGAACGCGACTCCTCCGCTGATCGATCTCATCGCGACCGATCTGCCGGACCTGCTCGCCAAGCTCGACGGCCGGACTGTCCGCCGGTTCGACGGCTCGACGACTGTTCTCGACACGACCGGCGCGAACGTCGTGCCCCTCGAGATGACGACGCGTCAGAGGATTCTCAGCACCATCGCGAATCCCAACATCGCCTACATGCTCCTGAGTCTCGGCATCCTCGGGTTGACGATCGAGCTCTGGAATCCTGGCGGCC
>JBFWPD010000099.1:0-10697 GCA_050250175.1 Vicinamibacterales bacterium | reverse complement strand
CGGCCTTCCTGCCCCTCCCGCCCCTCGTGTGTTTCGTGCCTCCCTGGTTGATAATGCGGATATGAACCAGGAGGTCTTCGCGGCAGTTGCCGACGCGCTCGAACGCGGCGAGCCGGCGGCCCTCGTGACGATCGTCTCGACGACCGGTTCGACGCCGCAGCGCGTGGGCGCCAAGATGCTCGTCTTTGCCGACGGCCGCATCGTCGGCACCATCGGCGGCGGCTGCTACGAGAACGACGCCTTCTGGAAGGCACGCGAGGCGATCACCCATCGCCGCCCGCTCCTCCTCCACTACGAGCTCTCCGACGACTTCGCCCAGGAAACAGGTCTCGTCTGCGGCGGACAGATGGACGTCTACATCGAGCCGATCGAGCCCTCGCCGGAGCTCTACGTCGTCGGCGCGGGACACGTCGGCTTCCACCTTGCCCGGCTGGCTCATGAAGTGGGCTTCCGGGTGCATGTCATCGACGATCGCGAGAAGTTCGCGAACGCTGAGCGGTTTCCGAACGCCACGGAAGTCGTCGCCGAGGACATCCCCGCCTGGATTGCCAGAACCGACCTGCCGCCCCACGCGTACGTCGTCATCGTCACCCGCGGTCACACGAACGACCTCGAGGCGCTGCGCGCGTTGGCGCCGCTCGACCTGCGGTACCTCGGTCTCATCGGGAGCCGGGCGAAGGTCGCGCGGATCTACGACCAGCTGGTGGCCGATCAGATGTCACCCGAACGCCTGCGGAATGTCCACGCGCCAATCGGACTGGACATCGGCGCAGTGACACCTCAGGAGATCGCCGTCAGCATCCTGGCTGAGCTCGTCGCCGTGAAGCACGGCAAGATGCGAAGCCGCGACGCGCAGGAGCTCTCCTTGCGATGGAACAATCTGCGGGAGACTGCGGCTGAAAGACCGTCCGCCAGAACGCCCGAGCCTGCCGAGCAGACACGCAGCTAAGGTATAATCATTTGGCAGTCTCAATGGCAGAGTGCTAATGGAGTCGCAGGATCGGGCCGGCCGTATCCTCGCCGCGCTCGTCGACGAATACATCTCGTCCGGAGAGCCCGTCGCCTCGTCGTTTCTCGCGAGTGCTGCAGGACTTGGCGTTTCACCCGCCACCATCCGCAGCATCCTCTCGAAGCTCGAGGACGAGGGGTTCGTCCAGCAGCCGCACACCTCGGCTGGGCGCATTCCGACCGATCGCGGGTACCGGTTCTACGTGGACCTGCTGCTCGAGTCGAAGCGATCCCTCCGTGCCGCCAGTGTCGTCGAGGCGCAGCTGCGCCGCAGCAGCCCGGCGCTTCCCGATACTGTCCTGTTGCGCGTCTCGCACGTCGTCTCGCAGGCGTCGAAGAGCGTGGCGTTCGCGCTGAGGCCTGCGCACGAAGCGGCCGTGTTCGACCGTGTCGAATTCATCCCGCTGAGCACCGGCCGTGTCCTGGTGGTCATCGTGGCCCGCGGCGGACACGTCATCCAGAAAGCGATTGAGACGGAAGAGACACTTCGTCCCGAAGAGCTCCGCGAAGCAGCCGCCTACTTGAATGCCGAGTTCACGGGCCTTCCGATTCACCGGGCGCGTGAAGCCGTGCTCGAGCGGATGAGGGAGGAACGGCTTCTCTACGACCGCCTGATGGCGCGAGCCATGCGCCTCGGCTCTTCGACGTTCAGCGACCTTCCCGGAGATCGCGCCTTGTATGTTGACGGCGCGGCGTCACTGCTCGACGGGGATCAGGGTCTGACGCTCGGGATGCTCCAGGCGCTGGTGGGTATGATCGAAGAAAAGCAGCGGCTCGTCCAGCTGCTCAACGAATACATCGACGGGCGGGGACTGACAGTCGTGATCGGCGCAGAGCATCCTGATCCGAGCCTGCGGCCCTTCAGCCTCATCGCGTCGACCTACGAGGACGGCGCAGGCATCGGCACCATTGGCGTCATCGGCCCGACGCGCATGCGCTACTCACGCGCTATTGCGGTCGTGGACGGCGCCGCGCACGCGGTGTCGCGCCTGCTGCGCGATCCCAACTGAACCATGACTGACGAGCATTCCCAGGATCCGGCCGAGGCGCCGGCGACAGCCGCCGATCCGTCCGGCGAGGCAGATTCGCCGCTGACGGCGCTCGAAAAGGAACGCGACGATCTGTACGACCGCCTGCTGCGGAAGACGGCCGAGTTCGACAACTACCGCAAGCGGGTGGAGCGCGAGCGTCGCGATCAGGCAGACCACGCGGTGACCGACCTGCTGCTGGAGGTTCTCCACGTCGCCGACGACTTCGACCGGGCGCTCTCGACCGAGCCCGAGGACTCGACGTCGGCCTACCGGAAGGGCGTCGAGCTGATTCACGCGAAGCTGCACGAGCTGCTGCGCAGGCGCGGCGTTCAGCCGATGGACGTGATCGGCAGGGACTTCGACCCGAATCTGCACCAGGCCGTCTCGTACGAATCGAGCCCCGGCGCGCGTGACGGCGAGGTGATCGGCGAGCTGCAGCGTGGCTATCTGCGCAACGACCGGCTGCTGCGGCCGGCAATGGTGAAAGTGGCGAAGGCGTGAGCAAGCGCGACTACTACGAGATTCTCGAGGTCACGAAGACCTGCTCCGAGGGCGAGCTGAAGACGGCATATCGCAAGCTCGCGATGCGGTACCACCCCGACCGCAATCCGGGCGACAAGGTGGCCGAGGAACGGTTCAAGGAAGCGGCCGAGGCGTATTCCGTGCTCGCGGACGCGGAAAAGCGGGCGCGCTACGATCGGTTCGGACACGCAGGTGTCCGCGGCGCCGGGGCGGGAGCGGGTGCGGGCTTCGACCCGTCGGTCTTCACCGAGTTCGGCGACCTCGGCGACATCCTCGGCAGCATGTTCGGCTTCGGCGACATGTTCGGTGGACGCCGCCGCGGTGGGCCGCAGCGCGGAGCCGACCTCCGGTACGACCTGGAGATTACGTTCGAAGAAGCCGCCCGCGGCACCGAGACGACCATCCAGATCCCGCGTCAGGAGCAGTGCGACACGTGCAAGGGATCCGGCGCCGCGCCGGGGTCTTCGCCCACCACGTGTCAGCAGTGCCGCGGACAGGGTCAGGTCCGGTTCCAGCAGGGCTTCTTCACCGTCGCCCGTCCGTGCCCGCAGTGCCGCGGCACCGGCTCGATGATCAGCAACCCGTGTAAGAAATGCCGGGGCGCGGGACGGACGACGGAAGAGCGCAAGATCACCGTCAGGATTCCCGCGGGTATAGACACGGGCCAGCAGCTGCGGCTGCAGAACGAGGGCGAAGCCGGAACCGCCGGAGGGCCATCCGGTCACCTCTATGTCGTCGTCCAGGTCCAGCCGCATCCCTTCTTCCGTCGCGACGGCGTCAACCTGTTCTGCGAGATCCCGGTGAACTTCACGACCCTCGCCCTCGGCGGCGAGATCACCGTGCCGACACTCGACGGCGACGAGACAACGAGCGTGCCCGAGGGTACGCAGACCGGAACCACGCTTCGCCTGCGGAGCAAGGGGCTCCCCGACGTCGGAGGCCGGGGCCGGGGCGACCTCTTCGCCACGGTCCAGGGACAGACGCCGAAGAAGCTGACGAGGGAACAGCGCAAGCTTTTCCAGCAGCTTGCCGAGGTCCTGCCCAAGGAAAAGTTCGAGCCACGCGCGCAGGGCGAGGGCGGCACCGACGAACGGAATCTCTTCGATCGCGTGAAGGACATGTTCGGATAGCTTTCGAACCGCCTGCCGCTGACAGCCTCACGTCATGACAACCGAAGGCCAGCTCCTGTGGTCGCCGACCCCAGCGGTCAGAGAGGCTGCGAACCTCACGAAGTACACCCGCTGGCTGCGGGAAACCCGAAACCTCACCTTCGATGACTACCACGCGCTCTGGCAGTGGTCGGTCGACGACCTTCCGGCTTTCTGGCAAAGCGTGTGGGACTTCTTCGACGTTCACGCCTCGGCGCGCTCGACGACTCCGCTCGCGAGCGCGACGATGCCGGGCGCGCAGTGGTTTCCCGGCGCACGACTGAACTACGCGGAGAACATCTTTCACAAGATGCCGGCTGACGGTCCGGCAATCCACTACCGCGCGGAGCAATCAGCCGGCGGCACACTCTCGCGTCACGACCTGGAGCGTCAGGTGGCGGCGCTGGCAGCAACCCTGCGTGGACTCGGCATCGTCGCGGGCGACCGCGTCGCGGCGTACATGCCGAACATCCCGGAAACGGTCGTCGCATTTCTTGCGACCGCCAGTCTCGGCGCCATCTGGTCGAGTTGCTCGCCTGACTTCGGGAGCCGCAGTGTCCTCGACCGCTTCTCGCAGATCGCGCCGAAGCTCCTGATTGCCGTCGATGGCTACGTGTACGGCGGCACACGCCACGATCGCCGCGCGATCGTCAAGGAGCTGCAGACCTCCCTGCCCGGGCTGCAGCACACGATCCTGCTCTCGCGGCTGGGAGACGCGGCGGGATCCGCGCCCGCGCCCACGAGCACGATCGACTGGAGCGATGCCGTCCGCGACCTGCGCGCCCGGCTGTCATTCGAGCAGGTCGCCTTCGAGCATCCGCTCTGGATCCTGTACACGTCCGGAACGACGGGCTTGCCCAAGGCCGTCGTCCAGGGACATGGCGGAATCCTCCTCGAGCACTTGAAGGCGGCGGCGTTTCACAGCGATCTCCGGGCGGGCGATCGATTCCTCTGGTACACGAGCACCGGCTGGATGATGTGGAACTTCCTCGTCGGCGGACTCCTCAGCGGATGCTCGATCGTGCTGTACGACGGGAGCCCTTCGACGCCTGACTTGAATGTGTTGTGGCAGCTGGCGGCAGACACGGGCGTCACCTACTTCGGCACCTCGGCGGCATTCATCAACGCGTGCCACAAGGCAGGCCTCGAGCCGAACGCGACGCTTGACCTGCGGAAGATTCGCGCGATCGGCTCCACCGGGTCGCCTCTTGGCGTCGCGGGCTTCGAGTGGGTGTACGAACACATCAACTCGGCGCTCGCCCTCGAGTCGATGAGCGGCGGGACCGACGTGTGCACCGGGTTTGTCGGCGGCATCCGCACGCAGCCGATCTACGCCGGCGAGATTCAGGGCGCGTTCCTCGGCGCGAGTGTCCATGCGTTCGACGAACAGGGCGCGACGGTCGTGAACGAGGTCGGCGAGCTCGTCGTGACGGCGCCGCTGCCCTCGATGCCCCTCTACTTCTGGAACGATCCGGGGATGGAGCGCTACAAGGCGAGCTACTTCGACGTCTATCCCGGCGTGTGGCGCCACGGAGACTGGATCAAGTTCAACGATCGAGGCGGATGCGTCATCTACGGGCGGTCCGATTCGACGATCAAGCGGCACGGCGTCCGCATGGGCACGAGCGAGATCTACCAGGCGGTGGAGTCACTCCCGGAAATTCAGGACAGCCTCGTCATCGATCTGGAGATGCTCGGACGCACGTCGCTCATGGTGCTCTTCGTGGTCCTCGACGACGGTCACGAATTGACGGTCGACCTGCGGCAGCGAATCGCGGACATCCTCCGGAAGGAGGTGTCTCCGAGACACGTGCCGGACGACATCGTCCGGATATCCGAGGTGCCCTACACGTTGAGCGGGAAGAAAATGGAAGTGCCCGTTCGAAAGATCCTCCTCGGCATGAGCGCCGGCAAGACAGCCAATCCCGGCGCGATGCGGAACCCGTCCGCCATGGACTTCTTCCGGAGCTTTGCGGCGGACCTTCGGAAGCGGGAACAGACCGGTCCAGCGAACTGAGCACAGCGCCCGTGACCTCGTACCCTGCGCTCGTCGTTTGTGGAGTCGACCCCGAGTTGGTGCTTGCTGCAGCTGACGATTACTCCCCCTCCGCGGCAGAGCCGCTTGAGAACGGGGTCAGACTCTTTTTCAGGACGTCAGATCAGCGCGACGGCGCTGGCCTGGCAATCACGTCGGCCTGGCCACACGCGGTCGTCGACCGCCTGACTGTGGACGACGACGGGTGGGCTGCGCGCTCTCAGGAGAACCTGCCGGCCGTGACCGTTGGGGCCCTGATTCTCGTGTCAGCTGCCTCAATGAATCCGTCTGATCGATCATCCGAGCCGGATCATCGCGCGCCATCTGCTCAAACCGCATCGACGCCAACGCATGTCCTGGTGATTCAGCCATCCACTGGTTTTGGTACGGGTCACCACGCGTCCACTCGTCTTTGCCTGGCCGCCTTGCAGACGCTCGATCTCCACGGTCGCGTCGTGCTCGACGTCGGTACGGGCTCGGGCGTCCTTGCGATCGCGGCAGGGATGTTGGGCGCAACGCGAACGGTCGGGATAGACGACGACCCCGACGCGGTCAGGGCGGCAAGAGAGAACCTCTCGCTGAATCCGTCGGCCCTGGGTGTGGCGATCGAAGAAATCGATCTGACCCGTGGGGCGCTGCCCCGGGCGGACGTCGTGCTGGCGAACCTGACCGGGGCGTTGCTGCAACGGGCCGCTCCCCTTCTCCTCGCCGCCGCGGCTGACAGCGGCCATCTGGTCGTCTCCGGCGTGCTGCGGGAGGAACGGAGCGCGGTCATGTCGGCGTTCGCACCGGCCCGACTCGTCTGGGATGCCGCTGAGGACGAGTGGGCGGGGATGATCTTTCAGACGGCCAGAAAAAATTTGTGACAGCCGGCCGAACGGTCCGGACAGGCGTTTAATAGATACATGGCCCTGCCGGTGCGACACGTCGCGCCGCTGCTCGCGGTAATCCTGGGAGCGGCCGGACTCGCCCAGAGTCCGGGCCCGCGCCAGAGCGGTCCCGCGCGCGACACTCCGGCACAGATTCAGGCTACGCCTGCTCCGCAGCCTTCAGGACGGATTGCCGGTCGCGTCGTGGCCGGCGACACCGGGCGGCCGCTTTCCGGGGCTCGAGTCCAGATCAGCGGATCGGAGCTGTCACGCAGCAGCGCGACGGTCACCGATGACGAGGGTGTGTTCGAGTTCATCGGGCTCCCGGAGGGGCGCTACACGATCAGCGCCGGACGTCCTGGCTTCGTCAGCCTGTCGTGGGGACAACGCCGTCCGCTGCAGCCTGGCACGCCGATCCAGCTGGCGGGCAACCAGCGGTTGACGGGCATCGACTTCCGCCTGCCGCGCGGCAGCGTGATCAGCGGGCGCATTCAGGATCAGAACGGCGAGCCTCTGCCCGGCTCCGTGGTCCGCGCCATGCGATCGCAGTACGTTCAGGGCCGGCGCGAGCTCGTTGCCGCCGGCTTCGCCCAGACAGACGATCGCGGCGAGTACCGTATCTGGGGACTCAATCCTGGCAACTACTACATCAGCGCCGCGGCCACGCCCGACGCACGCGGAAGATTCGATCGCGGCGGCTTCTCGTCGGGCGGTGGCGGATTTCCTTCCATGCCCGGCGGCCCTGTCGCGGCATCCGCCAACACCGAAGCGGAAGCCCTGAGATACGCGCCTACCTACTATCCCGGCGTCGTCTCGCCTCACGAGGCGCAGCCGCTCGCGCTCGGTCTCTCTGCGGAAGCCACCGGCGTCAATCTTCAGCTGCTCCGCGTCCGGACCTCGGTCGTCTCCGGCCGCATCGTCGGACCCCGCGGTGAGGCTGTCGAGAGTGGCGGGGTGATGCTGTCCCCTGAAGGTCAGTCGCTGCGCGGAGCGGGACCGATGTTCGGCGGACGGTTCGACCGCGTGCGCGACGATGGGATGTTTTCCATTGATGGAGTGACGCCTGGACGTTACATCCTGCGGGCGTTCAGCGGAGGCGGCCGCGACAACGACTCGGCTTCGGCGTCGGCCTCGCAGGCGCTCGCCGTGGACGGCGACGTCAGCCTGAACCTGGTACTCGCGCCGACCGGCAGCGTCGGAGGCACGGTTGTGATCACAGGCGCTGAAGCGGCGCCGGACCTCAGTCAGTTCCGCATCAGCGTCGTGCCGGTCGACGGGGCGACAATCGGCAGCACGCCATCATCGCGCGTCGCACAGGACGGCACGTTTCTCGTCGATGGCGTTCCGGCCGGTGCGCATCTGCTCAGGGGGCAGACGCCCCGCGGCTGGGCCCTCGAGTCCGCGACGATCGCCGGCCGCGATGTGCTGGATGCGCCCGTGACGCTGCGAAGCGGCGAGCATCTCGACACGGTGCGAGTCGGGTTCACGAATCAGCTGGCCGGAATCAGCGGACAGGTCGCCGATCAGTCGTCCAATCCGCTGTCCGATTACACGGTGCTGGCATTTCCGGCCAATGACGAGCACTGGCACGCGCAGTCGCGTCACATCATGACCGCACGTCCCGACCAAACGGGACGCTACCAGCTGAATGGCCTGCCGCCGGGCGAGTACTTCCTTGCGGTCATCGACCCCGTGGAGCCCGGGGAATGGTTCGAGCGGCGGTTTCTCGAGCAGCACCGCATGGGCGCCGTCCAGGTGACCGTCGAGGCTGGTGCGACGCTGGTCCAGGATTTCAGGATCGCGACACCCTAGAACGTCCGGCCCGGCGACCGGCCGCGATCGACCTTCGCTAGCCGGACGGTGCGTCCCAGAGAAACTGCAGCACGCTCAAGGCCGCGACTGGCACTGCGTCGGCGCGCAGCGTCCGCGCTCCAAGCGTGACGAGACGGACCCCGCGCTCGCGCGCCGCGTCCCACTCCGCCTCGGTCCAGCCGCCTTCCGGTCCTACGAGGATCGTTGCGTCGGCAGGAGGCGTCAGGCGTCGCAGGACCGACATCGAGCCGACCGGGGCTTCTGCGCGCGGCTCCACGAGCATCAGCGTGCACGCCGCCCGAGGCTCTCCCAGGAACGTCTCGAAGGTCAGCGGCATGCGCACGTCCGGGAGGACCGCGCGGCCGGACTGCTTGACGGACGCCAGCGCCACACGCCTCCAGCGATCCACGCGTGCGCCCCTCATCAGCGCGGCGACGGTCGTCTCCGTGCGGCGCGTGACGAGTGGTTGAATCGCGGAGACACCCAGCATCACGGCATCCCGCACCACGTCGTCCATGTGGTCGGCCTTGAGCACGGCCTGCGCCAGCGTGAGGGCGACCGTCGATTCGAGTGCGGGCTGCACGCGTTCGAGGATCGTCACGCGCACCTCGCGCCGGTGCGCGGATGTCACGCGCGCGGTGAACTCGTGACCTCGGCCGTCGAACACGCTGACGAGGTCGCCCGCCGCGAGCCGCAGGACGCGGGTGAGATGTTCTGCCTCGTCGCGCGGGAGCGCTACCGACTCGTCGCCCGCATCGAGCTCGGGCGCGAAGAAGCGATGCACGGCGTCGAATTGTATCGCGCTATACTCGCGCGGGCATGTTCTTCCGCGGGCAGATCATCGGCAAGTACAAGATTCTCCAGACGATCGGCAGCGGCGGATTCGGCACCGTCTACCTCGCGGAAGACACGTGGATTGACAAGAAGGTCGCGCTCAAGGTCCCGCACCGTCAGGTCGCGGACTTTGGCGAGCTTCTGCGCGAGCCCCGGCTTCTCGCCACCCTCAGCCATCCCAACATCGTCGGGATCGTCACGGCGGAGAAGCAGGAGAACATCTTCTTCATCGTCATGGAGTACGTCCCCGGCGAGACGCTCGAAGGCGTCGTCACGCGGGAAGGCGCACTCGACGTCCCAGTTGCGCTCGACTACGCGTGCCAGATCTGCAACGCCGTCGATCACGCACACCGCCACGGCGTCCTGCATCGCGACCTGCGGCCGTCGAACGTGCTCGTGACGGGCAACGGCCTCGCGAAGGTCGCCGACTTCGGCACGTCGCGGTTCCTCGAAATCGCCGCTCATGGCACGACGGTGATTGGCAGCCCGCCCTACATGGCGCCCGAGCAGTTTCAAGGGAAGGCCGTGTTCGCGAGCGACGTGTACTCGATCGGCATCTCCATGTTTCAGATGCTGACCGGCGACCTCCCGTACGAGCCGCCATCGCCCAAGGATCTCGATCGACTTGCCCGCGGGGAACTGCACCGCACGCCGCGATCGGTGAACCCGAGAGTCCCACGCGCACTCAACGACGTCGTCGTCAAGGCCATGGCGCCGGAGATCACCGCGCGTTACCAGCGGGCCAGCGACCTGCTCGACGACATCCTCACCTTCAGGGGAGGCCGGCGCAAGGCGCCGACGCCTGCGCCGACCGGCGCGTCACCCTCGAGTGGAGCATCAGCGTCAGCCGGTACCGTCGCCGACAGCGAGGAGATCCAGGCGCGCCTGCGCGCTCGAGAAACCCCGCAGGCCCGCTTCTGCTGGCACTGCCGGAAGCCCCTGCACGCACGGTCGGACAGGTGTCCGTTCTGTGGGGAAACGCAGAGTCGATAGGACATCTGGACATCTGCAAATCTGGAAATCTTGGAGTCTTGGAAGCTGGGGCTCGGGTCGCCGGGAGTGCGCATTCACCTTCAGCGACTCTTGTTGGCGGCTAACGCTCTGAGGTTCCGGCGCGCCGTCGCGTACGACTTCGAGAAGATAGCGGCCAGCTCGTGAGCTTCTCGACACTGTTCTGACAATCCGGCACGTTGTTTCGGCAGGCAACCAGCATGTCGAACCAATGGGCGGTCTCGTCTGCCTCCTCGGCCACCCAGCCCGAGCCGAGAAACGAACTCCTGCCGCGATCGCGCACGGCATGCCGCTCGGTAGTTAGAGCGTTTTTCATTTCCGTACAGCGATGCGATAGCCGCAGTGGCGGACGTAGTTCGCGCATTCGGCTGGGGCGAAGAGCTCGAGCGCGAGGCCGACCAGCATCGTGACCTCGTCGAAGGTCCGT
>JBFWPD010000098.1:0-10700 GCA_050250175.1 Vicinamibacterales bacterium | reverse complement strand
GGAGGGCACGGTGGTCCTCCCCCACGTGCCCGACAAGCAGATCCTCCAGTACGGCCTGTTCCGGGAGGACTGGGAGCGGCGCCGCACGTCGCCCTTCACGTAGCATCGGCCGTCGAGATGTTCAGACGGCCCATGAGCTTCGCGAGCCCTTGCCGCGTGAGCCCGAGCTCGCGCGCCGCACGACCCCGGTGTCCGCCGGTGCGCACGAGCGCGGACCGGACGAATCGCTCCTCAAAGATGCGCCGGGCGTCGTCGAGCCGGCTGCCTTCCGGGTTCGTCGTCGTGCTGAACGGCGCCGGCAGTCCTTCCGGCGGTATTGCGCCGCGACGAGGAGCCCGCACCGCGAGACTTGCCAGGACGTTCTGCAATTCCCGTACATTCCCGGGCCAGTCGTACTGAGCAAGGGCGCCCACGGTGGCGGCCGTCAGCACCGCTCGCGACCCGACGCGGGTGGCCGCCTCCTGCCAGAGGGACTCGACAAGCGGGGGGATGTCCTCGCGCCGTTCGCGCAGAGGAGGGATCGAGATGCGAATCACGTCGAGCCTGTACAGCAGGTCGATTCGAAATCGCCCTCCGGCGGCCTCGTCGTGAAGGCGGCGGTTCGTGGCGGCGACGATCCGCACATCGATGCGGCGGGCGACGTTCTCGCCGACGCGGCGCACCTCGCCTTCCTGCAGCGCTCGCAGGAGCTTGGCTTGTGCCCGGAGGGACAGCTCGCCAATCTCGTCGAGGAACAACGTGCCCGTGTGAGCTTCCTCGAAGAGGCCCACGCGCTCGACCAATGCTCCCGTGAAAGCCCCTCGGGCATGTCCGAACAGCTCCGACTCCACGAGATCGTCGGGAAGGGCCGCGCAGTTGAGTGTGCAGAACGAGCGATCGCGGCGAGGTCCGCGGCGATGCAACGCCCGCGCGACAAGTTCCTTCCCTGAGCCGCTCTCCCCTTCGATCAACACGGGGAACGGCGCGCGCGCTGCCCGCTCGACTCCGCGCCGAATCTGCGCCATCGCCGCGCTGACGCCGATGAGTTCGTCTGTGACGGGCTGCGTCGCGTTGTTTCGTCTGGCGACGACCGCCGCGACGACCGGCCCGACTGCGGCTGCGGCCATCGTGAGCACCGCGGCCGCACGTGCCGGATCGGCAGCCGACGCGACAGTCCAGCGGACGACAATCGCACCGGCGAGGGCACCTCCGTAGCGTATCGGCGCGCCACCTTCGATCGCATCGTCCCACTGGTGTGGCGTGATGGTTTGACCGGCGTCGAGCACCCGGTGGGCCATGCGTCCGTCCATACGGGTGTCGCCGGCCAGTACCGCATGTCCCTGCTGATTGGGGACCACGATGGCGACAGCGGTTGCGCGCAATCGAGCTCGCAACCGCACGGTCACACGTTCGAGCACAGCCAGATCGTCGTCCGTGGTCTGACATGACCACAAGATGTCGAGCACGTCGTCCACGAGGTCCGCCTGCGGTCTGTTCGCATGAACCAGCGGCGCCAGGACCCGCAGCCCTCCGATTCCGGTCTGCAGTGCGTGACGGCCAGCGATCTCGTGCCCGTCTCCCTGGTTCGCGGCGAGACGCTCGAGCAGTGTCAGTCGCGCTTGCAGAAGCGGAGGCAGGCTCGACGACAGCCGTCGCGCTCTGGCGATCAACACAGACGCGCGGCGCGGATCGCCTGCCCGCCGGGCGCTCTCGGAGGCGATCAGCCGGATCTTCAGGGCGCCCAGCGGATCGAGAGACGAACGGCAGGCGTGGACCACCAGATCGCAATCACGAGTGACGGCTGCTCTGTCTCCGACCGCGAGATGTGCCAGGGCTGCGGCAGCCCCCGCGACGACCGTCAGCCGCGCCTCTCCTGAGTCGTCGGCGGCACTGAGCGCCCGATTCGCGAGCTCGATAGCGCGCGTCATGTCGCCCTCTCCGACCGCCGCGCGCGCGCCAGCGGCTGACAGTCGGACGCGCACGGCTGCAGGAAGCGGCGCCGCCTCGAAGCGGACGACCTGAGAGGCCTCGTGAAAGCGTCCGCGCCAGAAGAGGCATCGAGACATCGCCAGACTCGCAAGGAGGAGACGGTCGCGATCGTGCCAGCCGTTGGCAGCCGCGATCGCTGCGCTCAGCGTGCGCTCGGCATCGTCGAGTCTCGCAAGATCCGTCCATGCCACTCCCGTGAGAATCGCGATGTCCAGGAGAACAGGGTCGTTTGCTGCGTGGGAGGCAGCCGCATCCGCCTCGTGCAGGGCCTGCCGTGCAGCGTCCGGTTTGCCGCGCTCGAGAAGCGAGCGCGACAGCGCGACGAGACCTTCGGCTGCCTTGCTCCAGGCCGACCGCCGGCTCAACCCTGCCACGGCTGCCTTCATGAGGCGGGTCCCCGCTTGATGCCTTCCGTGCTCCAGAAGCCCGGTGGCGTTGGCCAGATCCCGCGCGGCTCTCGTCGACTCCACCTGCGCCACGCGCGGCTCCTCCTGTTGACGCGGCTCCGAACGGGTGACCGCATACGGCGCCCCCTGCTCGGCGGCGATCGATTGCACGTGACGCGACGAGTAGCTCGCGGAACCGGACCGCCACACGAGGCGCGCGAAACGCACTGGATTCCCTCCTGATCGGCGTGCAAGACGTTCGGCTGTCGCCCGAAGACCGGCATCCGTCAGCGGCGGGACGACGGCGTCGACGAGCATGTCTACCGGCACGGAGTCGAGCGTGACGCAGCCGCGACCTGACGCGTTGGGTCCGACGGTCAGGAGGATGTGCGGCCGGCGTGAGCGCAGCGACCATCGCAGCAGCGCTCGCCATCTGTCGGCGTTCTGCGCCGGACCGGAATCGATCAGGAACAGAGACCGTCCGGCGAGCCTGTCGAGAACGTCTGCGCCGACCTTGCGGCCCAGAAGCAATGGCGCAAAGCCATGAGTCCGCGCCATCCGCAAGAGGATGTCGAGCGCCGTCGAGAGTCCGGTCCCCTGCTGCCCACCGAGCGCCAGCAGAAGCGGCTGTGCGTCCTCGACCTGGGCGATGGAATCGATCAGCGCACAGACCGCGCGCCTCCCAACCAGCGAGACGGCGTGATCGCTCAGTGGAAGACAACGCGCAGGTCGAGCTGTTCCGCCCGGAAAACCTGCTGCTGATGGCGGGACGATGACAGTGCGTCGCTCAAAGGCGGCGAGGTGGCTCGGCGCGATGTCTGCCACGGTGCGACCGCACGATTGGAGGAAGGCAACCATGCGCTGTGCTGTTTCCTGCCACGGATGATTGGAAAGGCCTTCCCTCGCCTCGCAGCGCCACGCTTCGAAGCGTTGTGTCTCGCCGATGGGACCGTAGTCGATGAGGGGCGCAATCGATGGATGCCGAAGTTGTGCAAACCACTCGCAGCGCAGCGTCCAACGCAGCTGCTCGGACGGACTGCCCGATGACTCGACAATCACGCGCGCCGTCTCGCCGGTTGCCAGGTCGGTCGCAAGGCGCTCGTCGTTCATCACGAAGCGATCGGCGACGAGCTCCATGAGCGCTTCGTGCGTGCAAGAAGACCGCCTGTCGAAATGCCGCCGAGAGTGGGCGCGGCGCTCCCTGGCCACGCAGTTATTTCAGCTAGAATGAAACCTCGATGCTGCGATTTCTGACCGCCGGTGAGTCCCACGGCCAGGCTCTCGTCACCATTCTCGAAGGCATGCCGGCGGGGCTCGCGGTCGACTTCGACGCGATGAACCATCAGTTGCGCCGGCGCCAGGGCGGGTACGGGCGCGGACGCCGCATGGCGATCGAATCAGATCGCGCGCAAGTGCTGAGCGGGGTTCGTCACGGGCTCACCACCGGCGGGCCGATCGCGCTGCTCATTCCGAACAAGGACTGGGAGAACTGGCAGCGGACGATGGCCGTCGAACGGCCCCCTGGTCCCGATGTGCCGGGATCGGATCGTCCCCTGGTCACGAGGCCGAGACCGGGTCATGCCGACCTCGCCGGCGTTGCGAAATACGGTCAGGAGGACATCCGCAATATCCTCGAGCGCGCGAGCGCCCGTGAAACGGCTGCGCGTGTCGCCGTCGGCGCTCTCGCGCGTCAGCTGCTCGGGCAGGTCGGCGCGGAGATCGTCAGCCACGTGGTCGCAATCGGCCCGGCATCGGTCGCGCATCCGCAGGCGCTGACCTTCGCCGAGATCAAGGCGATTCCTGAAGACGCGCCGCTCCGCTGCGCGGACGACGAGGTCCAGCAGCGGATGATGAAGCAGATCGACGAAGCGCGTGAAGCCGGCGACACGATGGGCGGCAGCTTCGAAGTGGTCGTGCAGGGAGTGCCTGCCGGGCTCGGCAGTCACGTGCAATGGGACCGGAAGCTCGACGGCCGGCTTGCTCAGGCGCTCGCCTCGATTCCGGCCATCAAGGCCGTCGGCATCGGTCTCGGTCCCGATGTCGCCGGGCTTCCAGGCTCACGTATTCATGACGAAATCCTTCCACGCGGGACCTCGTCAGGAAACACGCTGGGTGTCGTCCGCCCGACGAACACCGCTGGAGGGCTCGAGGGCGGGATCACGAACGGCGAGGATCTTCGCGTGACGGCGTACATGAAGCCGATTGCGACGCTGATGAAGCCGCTGCGCTCAGTGGATTTGACGACGATGGCCGACAGTCCTGCCGCGATCGAGCGCAGCGACGTCTGTGCGGTGCCGGCGGCGGCTGTCGTCGGCGAAGCGATGGTCGCTATCGTGCTGGCCGACGCGCTCATGGAGAAGTTCGGCGGCGATTCTGTGGCCGAGCTGCTGGAGAACTGGCGAGCCTTTGCCGCCCGGACCTCTGCTCGATTCGTTCGCGCCTGATTGGCCGTCCGGCCGTCGCACCTGATGATCCGACCGATCCTGAAGTACGGCGACGGACCGCTTCACGCGCCGGCCGCACCCGTCGCATCGATCACCCCCGAGATTGAGCGCCTGATCGACGACATGATCGACACCATGTACGCGGCGCCGGGGATTGGTCTGGCCGCGACCCAGGTCGGTGTGCCCCTTCGCGTCTTCGTGGTGGACATCTCCGTCGGGCGCGATCCCAAAGGGCTCATCGTCGCGGTCAACCCGGAGTTCGTCGAACGCGACGGGATGCAGCTCGAGGAAGAGGGCTGCCTCAGCGTCCCCGGGTTCAATGCCACCGTGGTTCGGCCCGAACGAGCCGTTCTCCGGGCGCTCGATAGGAGCGGCGAGGAAGTGCGCCACGAGGCTGCCGGTCTTCTGGCTCGCGCGTTCCAGCACGAGATGGATCATCTGGACGGCGTTCTCTTCCTCGACCACCTGCGCGGGATCAAGCGAGACATGATCGTGCGCAAGATCCGGAAGCTCACGAAGGCCGGCAAGTGGTGACCGAGCGCGCGCTCCGGATCGTGTTCTTCGGCACTCCCGGGTTTGCCAGGGTGACGCTCGACGCGATCCTCGAATCGCGTCACCCGGTGGTGGGCGTGGTCACGCAGCCGGACCGGCCGCGAGGCCGAGGCCAGCGCAGCAGCGATGCTCCGGTGAAGGCGCGCGCCGTCGAGAAGAGCCTGCCGATACTGCAGCCCGTCAGGCTGAAGGCCCCGGAGTTCCTCCACGCGCTTGCCGCGTTCGAGGCAGACCTCGGAGTGGTTGCCGCTTACGGCCGGCTGTTGCCTGATTCGGCGCTGCAGACACCTCCGATGGGCATGGTGAACGTGCATGCCTCGCTCCTTCCCAGATATCGTGGCGCCGCGCCAATTCACCGTGCGGTGATTGCCGGCGAAACGGAGACCGGGGTCACGATCATGCGGGTCGTGAAGGCGCTCGACGCAGGTCCCATGCTCGCGTCGGCGCGTCTTCCGATTGCTCCGCACGCGACCAGTGAGGACGTGGAAGCGCACCTCGCGCGGCTCGGCGCCATGCTCCTCCTGAAGACGCTCGACGATCTCGCTGCAGGGGTGGCGAGCGAGACCCCCCAGGACGACACCCAGGCGACCTATGCCCCGCCGTTGCGCAAGGACGAAGGGCTCATCGACTGGAGCCGTTCAGCCGGCGACATCCACAATCTGATCAGAGGCCTCCATCCGTGGCCTCACGCCTTCACCTTCGTCGGCGGCCACCGAATCATCATCCGCAAATCGATCCCGATAACGACGGGCGAGCATGGCAACCGCCCCGCGGGAATCATCGTGACCGCTGACCGCGAGGGACTCGTCGCTGCAACGGGAGATGGACTGCTGCGCCTTGTCGAGGTCCAGCCCGAAGGCAAGCGGCCGATGCCGATCCGCGACTTTCTGGCCGGTCACCGTCTGGTGGCTGGCGATCGCTTGACGAGCTCGTGATTTCGCCGGCACGCGTCGCTGCCTACGACGTCCTTCTGTCGCTGGCGCGCGGCCGGCGTGAGCTCGCCAGCCTGCTGGCGTCGATCCGTCCTTCGGTCCGCGACCGCCGCGACTACGCACTGGCTGCCGAGATCGCACTGGGCGTCGAACGCCATCGAAGCGCCCTTGATTTCTTCATCGACCGGACGTCCACCCGCCCTTCTGACCGTCTCGATCCCGAGGTCCTGACGATTCTGCGTCTGAGCGTGTATCAGCTGCTTCATCTCACGCGGGTGCCTGCCGCGGCGATCGTGGACGACGCGGTGCAGTTGACGAGGCGTGCGGGCAAGTCGAGCGCGAGCGGTCTGACCAATGCGGTGCTGAGGAACATCTCCAGGCGCCGCGGGTCGCTCGCCCTGCCCGCTCGCCCGGACGACACGTCGGATCGAGAGGCTGCGCTCGCCTATCTCAGCGTGACGCTCTCGCATCCCCGATGGCTGGCGGCGCGATGGCTCGATCGCGTCGGACTCGAGCGCGCCGAGTCCTGGATGCGGTTCAACAATCAACCCGCGCCTGTGACGCTGAGGCTGAACTCACTGCGTGCCACTCGCGAGCCGCTCCTCGAGCATCTTGCGGGACGCGACGTTGCTGTGCGCCCCGGTGCATGGGCACCCGACGCGCTGGTCGTCACAGAGGGCGATGCGCTTGCGGATCGAACCGACGAGGGGAGCTTCGTCGTACAGGACGAAGCGTCGCAGCTCGTCGCCCTTCTGGCTGGCTCCCGGCCGGGACCGCGCGTGCTCGATGCCTGCGCGTCGCCCGGGGGCAAGACCACGGCGTTTGCCGCGGCGTCGCCAGCGTCTTCCATCGTCGCCTGTGATGTTCGGACGCGCCGGATGTCGCTGCTGGCCGCTACCATCGCCGGGACGGGCGCGACCAACGTGCGATTGGTCCAGGCCGACCTCCTGAAGCCGCTACCCTTTGCCCCGGTGTTCGATGTCGTCGGCGTGGACGCGCCCTGCTCGGGGCTCGGCACGCTGCGGCGGGATCCTGACATCAGGTGGCGCCGGATGGCGTCCGAGCTTCCGGCGTTCGCCCGGGCTCAGCGTCTGATGCTGGGCCACGCGGCGGCCGTCGTCAGGCCCGGCGGCCGCCTGGTCTATGCCACCTGTTCGAGCGAACCCGAGGAGAACGAGGACGTGGTTCGTGCCTTTCTGGCTGACGCCGCGAGGTTTCACCCGCTTGACGCCCGTCTTGCGCACGGAGCGCTCTCCGCGGCGCTGGTGGACGGCAGCGGCTGCTTGCGGACCGAGCCCGATCGGCACGGTCTGGAGATGTTCTTTGGCGCCGTCTTCGGACACAAGCACGAGTGATCGGGGCCGCTGCCGGCCGCCGTTGGCCCTGGTTGTTGTAGTACGATCTTCACGCACATGGCACTGAAGGCGCGTGTCTGGACCGCGGGTAAGGTCCTGCTCCTTGTCGGAGCGCTGGCGGCGACGTATCTCCTGTTCGCCGTGGGCGCGATGCGCATCGCGTTGCGCTCGCGCGAGGTCGCGGTTCCGGATTTCTCACGATTGACGGTGAGCGAGGCGACCGAGCTTGCGACCAGTCAGGGACTCGACGTCCGCGTCGACGAGGCGCGGCGCCCCAGCCCCGAGGTACCGGCCGACCAGGTGCTCGGTCAGGATCCTCCGGCCGGCACGTCGCTCCGGCAGCAGCGTGCGGTCCGAATCTGGCTGAGCGCTGGAGCCCGCGCCGCCGAAGTTCCCGCCCTCTCCGGAGAGACCGAACGGAGTGCCCGCGTGCGGCTGGCGCAGGTGGGACTTGGCCTGTCGGGCGTCTCGGAGATTCGATCGGATGCCTATTCATCCGACGTCGTCGTCGCCCAGGAGCCACCGGCCAAAGCGTTTGCCGATCAAGTGTCGCTGCTCGTCAATCGCGGGGAGTTCGGCGCGAGCTATGTGATGCCGGACCTGATTGGCGTCAACGGCGAAAGCGCGACCGCGATGCTCCGTAATCACGGGTTCAGGGTGGCCGTTGTCGCATCCGCGCCGTATCCGGGCGTCCCTGCGGGCGTCGTCCTGCGGCAGAATCCGCAGGCCGGTTTCCAGATCGCGCAGGGCGATGCCGTGTCGATCGAGGTCAGCCGATGACGATCCAGATCGCACCGTCCATCCTGTCGGCCGACTTCTCCGCGCTTGGCACCGGTGTTGCCGCCGTCGAGCGAGGCGGCGCGGACCTCATTCACGTGGACGTGATGGATGGGCACTTCGTCCCGAACATCACCATCGGTCCGGTCGTCGTCGCTTCGCGGAAGCGGGTCGCCAGGGCGCCCCTCGACGTGCTCCTGATGATCAGCGATCCCGACCGGTACATCGGGGCATTCGCAGAGGCGGGCGCGGCGATGCTCTCAGTCCACGTGGAGGTGCTCCCGCACCTGCATCGCACGATTCAGGCGATCAAGGCGCTCGGCGTCAAAGCTGGCGCGGTGCTGAACCCCTCGACACCCATTGCATCGCTCGAGGATGTCGCCGCGGATCTGGACTTCGTGCTCGTGATGTCGGTGAACCCGGGATTCGGCGGGCAGCGGTTCATCGAGCGGAGCGTGGAGAAAGTGCGGCGCTTGCGGGCGCTGCTCGATGCCGCCGGCAACGCCGCCCCCATCGAGATCGACGGCGGCATCGACGTCCACACGGCGCCGCGCGTTGTGGCGGCGGGCGCGCGCATTCTCGTGGCAGGTTCGGCGATCTTCCACGCGTCCGATCCGGAGCGCGCGACGCGTGAGCTCCGTGCCGTTGCGCTCGGCGCCCTGCCAGTGCCGGAGGCGGCCGCGCGTTGAGCTCGCGGGCCTCCATTTCGCGCGTGCGCGTCCGCTATGCCGAAACCGATCAGATGGGCGTCGTCTATTATGCGAACTACTTCGTATGGTTCGAGATCGGCCGTACGGATCTTTTGAGAGAAGCCGGCTGGACCTATCGGGAGATGGAGCGCGATGGCTTCGCGCTCCCGGTGGTCGACGCGCAATGCGAATATCGGCAACCCGCCTGCTACGACGACACCCTCGAGATTCAGACGAGCGGGACCCTGCTGTCGCCGGTGCGCGTCCGTTTCGACTACCGTATCGTCCGCTCGGGAGACGCGGTGCTTCTGGCGAGCGGACACACGGTGCATGCCTCCCTTGACCCTTCACGTCGGCCGCGGCGGCTGCCTGGCGGCATTCGAGACGTCCTGAAGCCCCCGCCTGCGGGCGCCGCTTCCCCTATTCCATGAAGACTCTCGTCACAGGCTGTGCGGGTTTCATCGGGTCCACGCTCGCCGAGCGGTTGCTTGGCCGGGGCGCCGACGTCGTTGGCATCGACTCCTTTACCGACTACTATCCGCGGGCCGTCAAGGAGCGGAATCTGTCGGGGCTCATCGGCCAGCCGGGGTTTCGGTTCGTCGAGTCCACCATCCAGAGCGCCGACCTGGCGGCACTTCTGGCGGACCGGTCCCATGTGTTTCATCTCGCCGCTCAGGCGGGGGTACGAAAGAGCTGGGGCGCCGATTTCGACGTCTATATCTTCAACAACATCGATGCGACACAGCGTCTGCTCGACGCTTGCACGAAGGTATCGATCGAGCGCCTCGTCTATGCGTCCAGTTCTTCAGTGTATGGCGATGCCGTGAGTATCCCGATGCGTGAGGATGCACTGCCTCAGCCGGTGTCTCCGTATGGCGTGACCAAGCTCGCCGCCGAGCAGTTGTGTTACCTCTATCACGTCAATTACGGTGTGCCCGCGGTCTCGCTTCGGTACTTCACGGTCTACGGTCCCCGTCAGCGGCCGGATATGGGGTTTCACCGCTTTCTGAAAGCCGCTAGGAAGGGCGAGGCCATCACGGTGTTCGGAGACGGGGAGCAGACGCGGGATTTCACCTATGTCGACGACATCGTGTCGTCCACGATTGCCGCCGGCGAGCGAGGCGTTCCTGGCCGTGTGTACAATGTCGGTGGCGGATCGCGAGTCTCGATCAATGCCGTGCTCGAGATGATCGGGCGCGTCTCGGGACGGCCGATCCGGACCCAGCCGTCCGGCGTTCAGAAGGGTGACATGCGGCACACGTTTGCGGACACGTCGCTGGCGCGTGCCGATCTGGGGTTTGTACCGAGCGTTGAGCTCGAAGAAGGATTGACTGCCGAATGGCGCTGGCTGGCCGGAGAGCTCTGAACGTCCTTGTCGCTGCTCTGGCGGTGGTCGCCACGGGTTGCGCGACGACCGCCCGTTCCGGCGTGCCGCCAGGCACGTCCGAGCCCGATCGCTATCTCTTCGAGCGGGGCAACGAAGCGCTGGCGGACGAGCGCTGGCTGACGGCACGCGAGTTCTTCCGTCAGGTGACCGACACGTATACGCAGAGCCCCTACCGCCCATCCGCCAAGCTCGGGATCGGCGACTCCTACG
>JBFWPD010000097.1:0-10747 GCA_050250175.1 Vicinamibacterales bacterium | reverse complement strand
GCCTCCTTCGTGAGTGCGACGCCACCGAACGCCACGAGCGCTCTCCGTCGCGCTTCCCCCGCGCCGACTCCCTCGCGGACGAGCCGTTCCGTTTCCTTGTCGATATGGAACCGGATCTCCTCGTCGTGCTCGCTGTCGCCGGAGGATCGGATGTACAGCCCCCGCAGCCGCAGTCTGAGGCTCTTGAGTGCGCCCATGACGGAACTCCCTATGCGATGCCGAGGACGTCTTCAATCGCGGCCGCGTACCGCCGCCAGGCGTCGATCTCCGTGCCGAGGGCGCGCTTCCCTTTCGGCGTCAGCCGGTAGTACTTCGCCCGCCGGTTGTTCTCGGTGGTCTGCCAGCCGGCGTCGATCCAGCCCTTGAGCTCGAGCCGTTGCAGCGCCGGATAGAGCGAGCCCTGGTTGACTTCGAGGACGCCTCGCGAGAACTGCTGGACCCGCTGGCTGATTCCCCAGCCGTGCATCGGCTCGAGCGCGAGCGTCTTCAGGATCAGCAGGTCGAGGGTGCCGCGGAGAACGTCGGGTGGCGGTTGCGCCATCGATGAACCTCTCTTGGGGAACGCTCCTGTCGGAGTCCGAGAGATGATGGCGCGGCTTCTGTCGAAAGTCAACAGAAGTAAGGGGGACGCTCTGTGCCGGCCCGGCGGTCAGGACGTCGAGTACGTGATCTGGAGGACGGGAGCGCCCAGCTGCACCTGATCGGTCACGCCGTCGAAGTTCGAACGGGAGCCCATGAAGAAGGCGTGCTCGATCTGCAGCCGCATCTCGATGGGGCCGCCCGCGGCGGCCTCGACGGCAAGGCGCAGCGTGTCTCCGAGGAGCGCACCTGCGTCGAGCTCCGCCACGCTGCACCAGCTGAAGAGGCGCTCGGCGGCAGGGGGAAGAGCCCCGGAGAAGTCGGTGGCATCGAGCGGGAACGCATCGACCTCATAGCCTGCGAGACAGCCCCAGGAGAACGGAGCGCCGAGAATCGTGGAGTCGTCCACGTCGATTTCGACGCTCTCAATCGTCGCGCTTGCGGGGATCGAGGAAAGGTCGAACCGCAGAAAGGCCTCGTGGATCCGATTCAACGGACCATCGCCGGCCCCCGTCTCGCCGCTGACGTCCCCATCCGATCTGACCGATCCCATGGCGTCCGTCCGTCTGGTGATCTCGGTGGGGTCGTCTGGATCCGTCGGCGCCGACGGCGGCTCCGTGCTGCATCCCGCGAAGGCCAGGACGAGCGCCGCGCCGGTGCGCCACTGCAGGGTCATGACACCGCCTCGAGCGCGGCCGACGCGCCATCATGGCGCCCAGGCTTCCCCGCCGGCATGATGCGCGAGCCGTCGCGGCCACCCGACCCGTCGGGTGCAGCCGCGCGCTGCGGCACCCCAGCCGGCGGCTGGAACAACTGCCCGAGCCATTCACTGACTTTCCCGGTGCAGGGCGGCAGGGGATCGCACGCCAGCAGGTACAGCACGATCGTCGTCAGCACAATCAGCGAGTACATCAGCAGGACGATCCAGATCCGCAGATTGATGTACGCGAAGAGAAACGGACCAAGGAGCAGGACGGACAGGGACAGGAACAGGATGCGCAGAAAGCCGTCTCGAACGCGCCGCGGATTGCGGAGGCCTTTCGAGACGCGCCGGTAGGCGGTGGCTTCCGACGCCTCGATCGAGACCTTGAACACGCTCTGCGTGAGTCCCACCGCGAGGATGGTCGTAAACAGCGCGACGAAGACACGAAGAAAAATCGCGCTTTGCCAGAAGTGCGCGACGGTCCACACGAAGTAGATGACGATGCTCAGGTTCGTGAGCTGGATTGCCAGCCACACGTTCGTCCTGCCGGTGAGCCGCTGCACCCAGTGACAGAACCCCTCCGTCAGATTCAGCACGGCAGTATCGATGAGGTTCATGGCTTCATTAGACACCGACCACGATGATTGCGTCTCCGCGGGACGTGCAGCCCGTCGGTATAATCTCCCTGCGGTTTCGCTTCCAGGCCTTCGTCGGGCGCGCCTCTCAGCGCCACCGGCGACGGGTGCGGCGAGACCGCGTCCTATCATCGCAGAAAGGATTCATGCGCGTAGTCATCGGCGGGATGGCGAAGTCGGGCACGACGGCTCTCTTCTACGCGGTCCGGAGCGGCATGCCGCCCGGCACACTCTGTCTGTTCGAACCGAAGCGGTACCGCCCGGTGCCGACTCCCCACGTCCTGGCGAAGATTCTCGCGAATCCGGGTGTCGACTGGTCGGCGTTCAAACGGTTTCACAAGAAGCTCCATATCGCGCGCGACCCTCGCGACAGGCTCATCAGTGCGGGCCTTTACGGAATTTATGGCTATCCGAGGCCGATTTCGCAAGACGCCGAAGCGCGGCTGCTGGATCTGATCCGGCGAAAAGAGGCTGACAGTACGTCGCTCAGCTTTCGCGACATCTGCGACCAGTTCGGTCAAATTCTCGGCGGCGACCGCATCGCGGGATACCTGACCCGTCTGGAACTCGGGTGCCGGACGTTCCTCCAGCATCGGGACTTCCACTGCGTACGCTACGAGGATTTCGTTGCCGGAAACGTACAGGCGATCGAGGCCTACCTGGGATTTGACTTGCCGGGAGCCGTACAGGTCGCCCCGTCAGTGAAGCGCGTCGAACGGACCAAAGGCTCCGGCGACTGGCGGAACTGGTTCACTGCGGCAGATGTCGATTTCTTCAGGCCGCGGCTTCGAGAGGCCTTCGGCGTGCTCGGGTACGAGGATGTCTGGGATCTGTCCCCGTCGCCCAGGGTCGATCCGAAACATGGCAGCGATTACGTGGCGAGGCTCATCGCCGATCAGCGAAGGAAATTCGACCGGCCAAAGGGGTGGATACGAGGGTGGCCTTCGCAGGTCACTCGATCGCTGCGCTTGCGCATTCCGTCACTCAAGCTTCGGCACTAGCTGGGACAGCTTCACGTGCCGCCGCATCAGATGCCAATCGAGCATCATCGCAACCTGGATGCTGGTGGCCCGCCGCTGCGGCTGCACGTCGCGCCGCGCGCGAATGGCAGCGGGCAGACCCTTCAGACCGGCGACAAGCCCGCGCGACGCCGCACGCAGGTGCGGTCTGACCGTCCGCCGGGTGAACGCCGCGAGTATCGCGGCAATCTGCAGCGGCAGGATCGGCGCCAGGAGCGGCGCCGGCAGGTTCTTCGCGAACATCCAGACCCGATTGCGATAGCTGTGAAAGACGCCGAAGTCGCTCATGCGGCCGGCGATCGCAGATCCGACATGCAGGACCTCAGCCCGCCGCACCTGGATGCACCGATCGCCGCGCAGGCGCAGGCGGAAGCCCAGGTCCACATCCTCGAGGTAGCAGAAGAACCGCTCATCGTAGCCACCGGCTTCCGCGAAGGAGGCCGTCGCGTAGAGGGCGGCTGCACCGCACGGCGAGAACACCTCGCAGTCTCCTCCCGGCAGCGTGCTGGCCGGTTCCCCGCCCCCGCT
The DNA here is from genome assembly GCA_050250175.1 of Vicinamibacterales bacterium. GTDB lineage: Bacteria > Acidobacteriota > Vicinamibacteria > Vicinamibacterales > CAVVIG01 > JBFWPD01. Next base: position 7,283 of record JBFWPD010000097.1, on the reverse strand, counting down.
CCGCCAGGCCGTGCCCAGCGCCGACACCATGTCTCCGAAGCCGTCGATGATGGCTGGATCCGCGGCGTCGAGCTGCGTCGAGCCGAACATCGTGATGCCCCGGTGACGCTCGGTGGCAGCGCGCAGCTCGTGCAGCCAGTCCGGCCTCGGCATCGCGTCAGGATTGAGCATCGCCAGCCAGGGTGTCTCCGCATCGCGGGCGCCGATGTTGCACCCCGCCGCGAACCCGACGTTGCCTCCCGCGTGAATGACGCGAAAACGCCCGTCGGGAAGACACAGCATGGACACAGGCGGATTCGTCGATGCATTGTCGACAACGACGGCTTCGAAGTCCGTCAGCGACTGGGCGGCAAGCGCGTCCACCGATGCCTGAAGAAGCGCCCCGGCGTTGTAGTTCACGATGACGACACGAACCCACGGACTCCGTGCGTCACGATTCCACGCGTGTACGCTCTCTGACTCACGATTCTTCTTGACGAGACGCCGCTGCCCCACGAGGCTACCCATAACGCGATGAGACAGTGCATCTTACATGTAGGCATACACAAGACCGGCACGACCTCCATCCAGGAGACGCTGGCGAGGGCACGACAACCCGCTTCGGGATGGCATTACCTGAGAGTAAGCGGGTCGGCGAACATGTCGGTCCCGATGATGTGGATGTTTCATTCGAATCCGGTATCACTGAACATGATTCGCCGGAGGGGCCTGTCCTCGGACGAGATACTCCGATACCGGCGCTTCGCCCGCCGGAAGCTCGAAGCGTCCCTCGGCTCTCGCAACGATCATGTATTGATATCCGCCGAGGGTCTCCTCAAGGTAGATGGTTCGGGCCGGGCGGACCTCGCAGTATTTCTGCGGCGATTCTTTCCCCAGATTCGGGTGGTCGCCTACATACGTCCACCGGTCAGCTACCTCTCGAGTGCGTTTCAGCAGAAGGTCAAGGGCTCCACGATCAAAACGTTTGACCCAGATGGCGGCTGGGCGAGATATCGGGCCAGATTGGAGGATTGGGATCGGCACTTTGGCCGGGAGAACGTGTCCTTCTGGAAGTACGCACCGGAGCGCTTTCCTGGCGGGTGCGTCGTCCGGGACTTTGCCGGGCGGCTCGGGCTGGATATTCCAGCGGACAAGATCGTCCGATCGAACAGCAGCCTCAGCCGCGCTGGATTGGGCATTCTCTATGCGTATCGCAAGCACGGGCCGGAGTCCGGCGTCGGCCTGGCAGTCTCTGCGGCAAACACGGCACTTGTCCGGGCCGCGCAGTCAGTGGGCGGGCCGAAGTTCAGACTTGCCGGCAGCGTGACACGGCGTGTCTGCGAACGCCATGCGGACGATTTGTCCTGGATCGAGAATCGCCTGGGCGAGTCGCTCGCCGAAAAGGCGGGAGACCACGAGCACGATGTCGCCGAAGAGGCCGATCTGTTTCAACTCACCAGCGATGACTGCGAAGCCTTCGTCGCCGCATTCGAAAAACGCACAGGCTTCGCGGTCAGGGTTCGTTTTCCGGCGACGCTCGATCCCCGACCGGAGGCAGTGGCCCGTCTGGTCGAAGCGTGCCGGCAGGTCTATCTTCAGCGGCCCAGTACGCGGTTGCGGGCGGCGGCATGGCAGGTTGCGTTCAAGCTGCTCAGGTGAGATCCGGACGCGTCCGGCTGCCTGACACGCCATGGTGACGCCGGGAGCGCGTGCCAGCACGTAGAATTGCTCCCGGAGAGCGCGCTGGACGTCTACCTGATCGACGGCACCTACGAACTGTTCCGCCACTACCACGCTGTTCCCCCGGCGCGCGATCGAGACGGCCGCGAGGTGGGGGCCGTGCGTGGTGTCCTCGCATCGATCTTCGGGCTGCTCAATCGAGGCCATCGCTTCGTCGGCGTGGCGACCGACCAGGTGATCGAGTCGTTCCGCAACGATCTCTGGCCAGGCTACAAGACGGGCGAAGGCATCGAACCCGATCTGTACAGTCAGTTCCCCCTGCTCGAAGAAGCGCTGATGGCGCTCGGCGTTGCGGTCTGGCCGATGGTGGAGTTCGAGGCCGATGATGCGCTCGCCTCGGCTGCCGAGATCGCCTCGCACGATCCGCGGGTCGAACGAATCCTGATCTGCACGCCGGACAAGGATCTCGCGCAGTGCGTGCGCGGCACGCGCGTGGTCCAGCTGATCCGGCGGACGATGGAAGTCCGTGACGAGATGGCCATCGTCGCGAAGTTCGGCGTTCCCCCTGCGTCCATCCCCGACTATCTCGCCCTGGTCGGCGATTCGGCTGACGGATACCCCGGGCTGCCGGGATGGGGCGCCAAGTCCGCGGCAGCGGTGCTTGCGCGCTTCGGACACCTCGAGAACATCCCGGAGAATCCGCGCGAGTGGAATGTCAATGCCTCGCGGCCGGGCGCGCTCGCGCAGACACTCGTGCGCGAACGTGAGCGGGCGCTTCTCTTTCGAGACCTCGCGACACTGCGGACTCATCTCCCGCTCTTCGATTCCGTGGACGCGCTCGAGTGGAAGGGACCGACGCCCGCCTTCAAGGCGATTGCCGCCCGCTTCGATGCAGCCGCGACGACCACTTGACGATGCCGAAGGCGACTGGCAACGCGGAGATTCTGAGAGTCGACGGCCGCGAGATCACCCTGTCGAATCCTGACAAGGTGCTCTTCCCCGCTGCCGGCTTCACCAAGCGCGATCTGGCGCACTACTACCTTGCCGTGGCCGATGGGGCGCTTCGCGGGGCCGGACACCGTCCGAACGTGCTGGTGCGCTATCCGAACGGCATCGACGGCGAGTTCTTTTTCCAGAAGCGCGCCCCCGCTTCACGGCCCGGGTGGTTGGAAGTGGTCACACTTTCCTTTCCATCAGGCCGGACGGCCGAAGAGCTCGTGCCGAGGAATGCGGCGGCGCTCCTGTGGATGGCGAACCTCGCCTGTCTCGAGCTTCATCCTCACCCGGTGCGCGCCGACGACCTCGACCATCCGGACGAGATGCGCGTAGACCTCGATCCGGTGCCTGGTGTCGAGTGGTCTCAGATTCGAGAGGTGGCCGCCGTTGTCCGCACGACGCTGGACGATCTCGGCCTGATCGGCTGGCCGAAGACGTCAGGTTCGCGGGGCATCCACGTCTACGTGCGCATCGAGCGCCGGTGGACCTTCGACCAGGTCCGCCGGGCCGCGCTGGCATTCGCGCGCGAGGTCGAGCGGCGTGCGCCGTCGCTGGCCACGAGCAAATGGTGGAAGGAAGAGCGCCACGGGGTCTTCCTCGACTACAACCAGAACGCGAAGGACCGCACGATCGCGGCGGCCTATTCCGTGCGGCCACGCCCGGACGCACGCGTCTCGACGCCGCTTGCCTGGGACGAGATCGCGGACTGCGATCCGGCCGACTTCACGCTGGCGACGATCCCCGCCCGGTTCAAGTCGCTGGGAGATCTGCACGCTGGAATCGATCGGCAGGCGGGCTCGCTCGATCGCCTGCTCGAGCTCTCGGCGCGGCAGGAATCCGAGGGGCTCGGCGATGCCCCGTGGCCGCCGCACTATCGAAAGCAGCCGGGTGAAGATCCCCGGGTCATGCCGTCACGTCGCCGCACGCCGAAGGTACCGCTCGTGGAGATCGCGCGTGCGCGGAAGAAGGATGATGCGCTGGCGGGCCTCGAGCGATGGAAGCTCAGGCACCCGGAGGCCGCACGTCACCTGGAGCCGGCGGACGTGCTCGTCGACGCGATGCGGGGACGCTTTCGAACGTGGACGCGCATCAGAGTGAACCTTCAGCACGTCCCGGACGGCGTCCGGCCCTCTCAGGAAGCGCTGGATCCGGACGATGGAGAACAATGGAATTGAAGATTGAAGATTGAAGACTGAAGATTGGAGGCCGAGTGCTACCCGCTACGTGACGACCTGGCAGTATCGATTCAGTCTTCAGCTTTTCAATCTTCAACCTTCAATCTTCAATCTTCAATATTTTTGAGAGTTCGTAAGCCGTCGTGACCTCCAGCTGGTCGTAGGTGCAGTCGGCCGGTGCTTTGTCGGGCCGCCAGCGCTGGAACACTGCCGCGTGCCGGAACCGGTCGCCCTGCATGTGGTCGTACCTCACCTCGCAGACCCGTTCGATTCGCAGCGGCTCCCACGACTGATCCTTGCCGGCACTCCATCGGCTCTGACCGCCAGGCATCCGCCCATACTCGACGGAGGCCTCTGCCCAGTGCCGCCAGGGGTGTTCCTCGAGGGCTCCCGCGCGCAACGGCGCCAGTTCCGCCGTCAGTTCCTTGCGCCGCGCCATCGAGAAGGCTGATGTGACGCCGACGTGCTGCAGTTGCCCCCGCTTGTCGTACAGGCCGAGCAGCAACGAGCCCACATGGGTGCCTGGCCCATTCTTGTGCCAGCGAAAGCCGGCAACCACGCAATCGGCGGTCCGCGAGTGCTTGACCTTGATCATGGCGCGTTTGCCCGGTGAGTACGAGAGGCCGGCCGGCTTGACCATGACGCCGTCGAGGCCCGCGCCTTCGAAGCGATTCAGCCAGTCGAGCGCCGTGGCCCGATCGCGCGTCATGGGCGTCACGTGCAGGGGGGGACGTGCCTCCGCAAGCGCCCGTTCAAGCTGTTCACGCCGTGCTGACTGTGGCAGGTCTCTGATGTCGCGGCCGTCGATCGCCAGGAGATCGAAGGCGACGAAAGACGAGGGCGTGGTCTGCGCGAGCTTTGCGACCCTGGACGCGGCGGGATGCAGGCGCATCTGGAGCGCGTCGAAGTCGAGGCCACGGGGCGTGGCAATCACGATTTCGCCGTCCACCACCGAGCCGTCCGGCAGACCCGCCAGGAAGGCGTCGTGCAGCTCGGGAAAATAGCGGTCGAGCGGCTTCAGATCGCGGCTCTGGATGAAGAGGTCGGGGCCACTGCGAAAGACGAGGGCGCGAAACCCGTCCCACTTGGGCTCATACAGGAACTCGTCGCCCTCGCCCGGCGGCAGGCTGTCGGCCAGCGCGGCAAGCATCGGCTCGATCGGAGGTTCGATCGCGAATCGCACGGCCGCTAGAAGGCGGGCACGCCCGGCTGCCGTCCGAGCAGCACCCGGCCGGCCTGTTCCCAGGTGTGCGGGGCCACCGTGAAGTGATGCGTGAGCGCCTCGGCATCGCGCGCGCGTTGCTGCAGCGCCGAGGTCAGGAACAGCGAGGTCCCGCCGCCGAGCGTGCTGGCCGTGCGAGTCACCGTGGCGGCGGTCTCGACGGCCTGCGTCGACGCGATGCGCGCCAGCGCGATCTGACGGGACGCCGGCGCATGGCCCGCGCTCACGGTCTGCCACAGGGCGCCGACCTGATCGAGCAGGAACGCGCGTGCGCTTCCAAGCGCGCCTTCTGCCCGCGCGAGATCGATCTGTGTCATCGGCCTCTCGGCGATGGGCTCTTCGTAGAGCGACGGCTTCTTCGCCTGCACCAGATCCGCCAGTTCGTCGAGCGCGCCGCGCGCGATGCCGAGGGCCACGGCGGCGACCTGGTAGACGAACAACCCCAGGGGCGGCATCTGATAGAGCGGCTCCGGCCAATGGCCGGCGGGATCCAGGAGACGGAAGGTACGCTCGTCGGGCACGAGCACGTCCTTCACCGTGAAGTCGTGGCTTCCAGTGCCGCAGAGGCCGCTCACCTGCCAGGTGTCATGAATCGTGACGTCCTTGACCGGGATCCAGACGTGGAGCATTTCCGGACCGTGCGGCGTCATCACCGGCTGACCGCCCTCCATCAGCAGGCAGCCCGCCCAGAGCCAGTCGCAGTGTGTGATGCCGCTTCCGAAAGGCCATCGGCCATTCACGCGGACGCCGCCATTCTCGCGCACGGCCGCGCCGATCGGTGCGGCGATGCCGGCCGTCGGACGCGTCGGATCCGCGAAGACTTCCCTGGCGCCCTCGGCCGGCATGTATCCAGCCGAGATGCCGTTGGCCGTCCCCACCATCGCACACCAGCCGGTGGAGCCGTCGGCCGAGGCGACGGTTTCGGCGGCCGCCATCAGCTCGATCGGGCTCGCTTCGGTGCCGCCCAGGGACCGGGGTACGCCCATCGTGAACATTCCGGTCCGGCGAAGGCTCTCGACGAGATCGCGGGGCAGGCGCCGCTCGCGCTCAATCTCCTGTCGCCGGTCGTGAATAGTGGGCAGCAGATCCTGCAGGCTCCGGATCGTCGTCGTGGTGACCATTGACCCTCCTCCTGAGTAGCTCGACCGCGAGGCCGCGGCTGTCGACATTCTAGGCCGAGCAACGTATTCTTCCGCGCTGGAGGGGGCGACATGGAGCGAAAGACAGCCAGGGATTTCGATCAGGAGCTGCTGAATCTCTTCGACGAGTACGTGCATGGCGGCGTCGATCGCCGCGGATTCATCGAGCGCGCCGGGAAGTTCGCTGTCGGTGGCGTCACCGCCCCTATGCTGCTCGAGATGCTGAGCCCGAAGTTTGCCGAGGCGCAACAGGTGGCTCCGACCGACGCCCGCATTCACGGCGAGCACATGGAGTACGCGTCGCCCCAGGGCTACGGCAAGATGCGCGGCTACTTCGTCCGGCCGGCCAACGCCTCGGGCCGGCTCCCCGGCGTGCTGGTGGTCCACGAGAACCGCGGTCTCAATCCGCACATCGAAGACATCGCGCGGCGTCTGGCGCTCGACAACTTCGTGGCCTTTGCTCCGGACGCTCTCTTCCCGCTTGGCGGCTATCCCGGCAACGAGGACGCTGCGCGCGAGGTCTTTCCGAAGCTCGATCAGGCCAAGACCCGTGAGGACTTCGTCGCGGCTGCAAACTGGCTCGAGGCGCGGCCGGAGTGCACGGGCCGCATCGGCGCGGTGGGATTCTGCTACGGCGGCGGCATCGTGAACATGCTGGCGACGCGGCTGCCCGATCTCGCGGCAGGCGTGCCCTTCTACGGAGCGCAGCCGCCGGTCGAGGACGTGCCGAAGATCAAGGCGGCGATGCTCGTGCAGTACGCCCAGGAGGATCCGCGGATCAATGCGGGCTGGCCCGCGTACGAAGCAGCGCTCAAGGCAAACAGGATCCCTTACGAGGGCTATATCTATCCGGGGACGCAGCACGGCTTCAACAACGACACCACCCCACGATACGACGCAGCCGCCTCGAAGCTGGCATGGCAGCGCACCGTGGACTGGTTCAACAAGTACGTGCGCGCCTAGCTGAACCGGTTTCCGGGGGTTACCGCCTAGATGTTGAGCGCACGGCCGTCCACCGCGAGGGCCGCCTCCTTGATCGCTTCGGCGAGCGTGGGATGCGCGTGGCTCGTGCGGGCGATGTCTTCACTTGTC
>JBFWPD010000096.1:0-10771 GCA_050250175.1 Vicinamibacterales bacterium | reverse complement strand
GATCTGGAAGGGCACCGTGTCAAAGTCGCAGCAGTCGCGTGACCTTCACGGCCAGTGTGCGGTTCTGAAGTGACGGGAAGCCGTGCGTCGAGGTGTCTCGGCCGTCGCTGTAGACGGCGAAGGCCTCGCTTCCTGGACTGTACTCCCACCGCATCCGCACGCTCGACGCAACAGTCCGTGCCGATGCGTTGAACTGCACGAGCGTGCTGAAGCTGAGGCGAGCCGTGGGCGTCACCACCAGCCGGGTGCCGGTGAGATGAGTGGTGAAGTCGCCGAAGGGCAGCTTTACCCAGTTCAGTGACAATGTCGGTTCGATGGCGACATGCGGTGACAGGCCCACACGGCCGTTGTACGACGTGCTGGTCCGTGTGCCTTCATAAAACGAACCGCGCGCGACGGTCAGCGTTCCGTTCCAGGGGCGCTGCGTCCCCATGAGATACGTGGTCGTGAACGTCGTCGCCCTGTAGTCGCCGGCGGGAACGCTGACGCGAGGCGCAATGGGGAACGGAGAGGGCAGCCGCTCGAACGTGCGGTCGATCGAGACCTGGATGTCGTCGCTGCTGTTGAATTCCACCCCGAAGCGTCCGATCAGCGTGCGGTCCTGAAGGGCGTCGTATCCCGCGCTCTGGATGTATTCGGCCTCGGTTTCCCACCTCAATCGGCGGATGTAGCGGCTGTTGCGCAGACGAGGACTGAATCGCGCGGTGGCAATCGTCTGCGCGAAGTCACTCCGCCGCACGAAGCCGACTTCGGGATTGAAGTTCTCCTCAACGGCGATGTGGTCCAGCCCGAGACCGTAGCGGTCGGCGTTGTAGTCGACACGGGCGCGGTAGCTGGAGTCGCCGCCGTCAGCGCCGGGGGTCGACGTGCGCGCCCAATAGCCGCCCGCCACCAGGTTGTCGTAGAAGCGGAGATCGAGATCCGCACCGATCAGGGCGTTGCGATCGCTTCCGGAGGCAGCCGGCCAGCGGCCCGTCGCGATCGCGCCGACGCTGCTTCGGCGGAGCACGTTGCGCCGGAGGCGCAACGCGGAGAAGGTCGTTTCGACAGCGTCGGCGGACGCCTTGTCATCGGTCCGAATGGCGACCAGGCCGATGTCGTAGGCGCCGGCCTTGCCCGTCACGCGAGCACCGCCGATGAGGGGCACAGACTGGCCGGCGCTCAAGCCGATGCGCCTGCTGAAGAACGGGATCGGCACGAGCCCGCTGCCCGCGTTGCGGCTCACCTGCCCGCCGAAGTCGAAAATGCTCTGCCCTTCGAGAAAGAAGTCGCGCTTCTCGGGAAAGAAGAGGCTGAAACGCGTCAGGTTCACCTGCTGCAGGTCCTCTTCGATCTGAGCAAAATCGGTGTTGATCGTGAAGTCGGCCGTGAGGCCGCGCGTGAGCCCGTACTTCAGATCGATTCCGACATTCGGCTGCGCGTCATTTGTCACCGGGACCGCCGCCGTGCGGTCGGTGACGAGTGCCGACACGGCGTACGGCTTGAGCTCGAAATTGAGCGAGCTCGCAGGGGTCTCGAAGCCGAGCAGTGTGGCCCCGACGGCCGGGTACGCGAGGCCGCGCCCGCCGTACGACGCCGGTACGCGTGTCAGAAACGAGTGCTCGTTCTTCCAGCGAACCACGCGGCGCGCATTGATTCCCCAGGTCTGCGGCCCGGAGCCCCGATAGCGGATCGACTTGAACGGAACGGCGATCTCGACGGTCCAGCCGCGATCGAATCGCGCGGCGCGGGAGTCCCAGATGCCATTCCAGCTGTCGTTCAGGAAGCCCTCTGCGATGGAGGCGTCCCGCATCGCGCCGAGCGGATTGACGATGAAGACGTATCCGGTCCGCTGGTCGTGCATCGTGTCGATGCCGACCGAGAACAGATCGTTGAGACTGGCGATGTTCTGATGATCGCGGCGTAGCTCATTGGCGACAAGCCGCCCGGGCTGGCTGTCGTACATCCGCGCCGCGAAGTACACGGCCTCATCGTCGAAGAACACCCAGAACTCGGTGTTCTCGGTCACCGGCTCGCCTTCTCGTGGCACCTGTTGGATGAACCCGCTGGCCGGGGAAGCGAGCCGGTACACCTCCTCGCCAAGCTGTCCGTCGAGCTGCAGCGGCGTCGTCAGGCGGACGGCCCGCATCGTGACGCGTCCCTCTTCGTCCCGGACGACGGCGGCGCCGGCCGAAACCGGCGAAGAGACCGCATCCTGTGAGAAGGATGCCGTAGAGGTGATGACGACGAGAACGGTGGCGGCGACGAGATGTCGGTATGAAGGCATGTGAGAGGACACGGAGGTGAGGGATCGACGGAGAGCCAGCTCATTCGCTCGAGGCCGCCCGCGCCTCCGGCCCTGACCGTCGGTGAAGGCGGGGTGACACTAACCGATCAGTCAGCGATCCTCAACAGTAAAGCGGCAGGAGAGCCTGCTCGTCATTGGTCGATGCTGCACGAGGCCAGGCTGGCCGGAAGCTCGTGCGCGATGGGTAAAAGATGAGCCGGAGGGACAATGTCAGCGCAGATCCATAACGTTGGATACGCTCCCGGCTCCGGGTCACATCCCCTCTAATGCATTTGACGAGGCCGCTCTGTGCTCCTACCCTTCGCGGCAGAGGCGTCAAAACGAATTCAAGTCAGAGCTTGGGAGGCTGTTTGTAGATGGAGTGAGGTCCCCCGCACAGTCCGGACGGTTTGTTGTCGGCGTACTGGGATGGGAGGCAGATGATGACACGAGACAGATTCGGACTCGGCATCCTGGCAATAGCTCTGGCATTGCTATTGCCGACGGCGGCGGCGGCGCAAAGCTCGATCGTCGGGACGGTCAGCGACACCAGCGGCGGCGTGCTGCCGGGTGTGACGATCGAAGCCAGCAGTCCGGTCCTCATCGAAGGTGCCCGCACGGTGTTCAGCGAAGGCGATGGCCGCTACACCATCGTCGATCTCCGGCCCGGCACCTACACCCTGGTCTACAGTCTTCCCGGCTTCGGGACGATTCGACGCGAAGGACTCGTCCTTCCGGCCGACTTCGTGGCCACGGTCAACGTGCAGTTGTCCGTCGGCGCCCTCGAAGAATCGGTCACGGTCTCCGGTCAGTCTCCTCTCGTCGACGTCTCGATGGCGTCCCGCACGGAAGTGATCAACCGCGAGTTGCTTGATTCACTCCCGACCCCGCGCAACAGCCAGTCGTTTGGGTATCTCGCGCAGGGCGTCCGCTTGAGCAAGCCGGACGTGGGCGGGGCGCAGATGATGGAGCAGGTGAACATGCGCGTGCATGGCGCCAGTCAGCTCCATACGACGATGCAGATCGACGGGATGCTGGTCAGCCCGGCATTCAGCGACGGCGCGATTCAGAACTACATGAACCAGGCGCACTTCGCCGAGACGTCGTTTACGACCAGCTCGCAGCTGTCGGAAGTGTCAGCCGGTGGTATTCGGCTGAACATGATTCCGAACGACGGCGGCAACGACTTCCGCGGGAGCCTGTACTTCGGGTTCACGGACGGGTCGTGGCAGAGCGGAAATCTGACCGACGAACTGCGGGCGCTCGGTGTGCAGTCGCCGACGGGCATCACGAACATTCACGACTTCAACCCGTCGTATGGCGGACCGATTGTCCAGAACAAGCTGTGGTTCTACGGGTCGTTCCGGCGGATGTCAGTCGATGAGAAGGTCGTCAATGCCTTCATGCCTGACGGCAGCCAGGCGATCGTCGACCAGTACATCGTCATCCCTCTTCTTCGCCTGACGTATCAGATGACGCCGCAGCACAAGCTCAGCGGCTTCCTGGATCGGCCGTTCAAGTACAAAGGCCGGGAGTTCTCGTTCGGGATCGAGCCGGCGCGGGCGTCGACGCGGCGGAACTGGGGCGAAGCGAACTACCACAACATGGGGTTCAAGCTGACGTCCACGCTCAGCAGCCGCGTGCTGTACGAGTTGGGCTTCACGCAGATCATCGAGCGGCTCCACTCCGGCTACCAGCCGGCCGCGTTCCCGACGACGGCAGGCTGGCCGCGGCCGGCCAACGTGCGGACGTGCCTCGCGACGCCGTGCGCCTACAGTGCGACGTCGGATCAGACGGGCCAGTGGTATGCCGACGTGTCGCACTTCGAGATTCTCGACAGCACGCGGACGGTGGCGAAGTCCGGCGGCCTCGGCGGCACGCTGCCTGACCGACGGCACATCACGACCGCGCTGTCGTATATCTCGGGCGGTCACACGATCAAAGGCGGCTTCCAGATGTCGTGGGGCCAGGATCGCAACGACTCGTCCTCTCACGGCGACCTCACCGAGCGGCGGTACCGGAACGGCGTGCCGGAATCGGTCGTCGTGTCGATCCGGCCGTACGGGACGGAAGAGTACGTGAAGGCGGACATGGGCATCTATGTCCAGGACACCATCCGCTGGAATCGCCTGACGATGACGCCCGGAGTCCGGTACGAGTACTTCAACTCGATGGTCAAGGAGCAGTGGCGGTCACCGGGCCGGTTCGTCAACGGGGCGATCTTTCCGGAGGTCGAGGGCGTGCCGATCTGGCACAACGTGGTGCCGCGGTTCGGCGCGACGTACGACCTGTTCGGGGACGGCCGGACGGCGCTCAAGTTCGGCGCGAATCTCTATACGCGTCCGATGGCAGGCAGCTTCGCGAAGCGCTACAACCCGCTGCGCGGCACGGAGACCGACACGCGCGACTGGTTCGACGTCGAACTGACGCCGGGCACCAACCGGCGCTCGGGCGTGGCGCGGCCGACGGACAACGACGGCATCGTGCAGGACTGGGAGATCGGACCCTCGAACAACCGCACTTTCGGCGTCGCAACCGATCGAACGGCCGAGGACGGGCTCAAGCGCGAGACCAACCGCGAGTTCACGGTCAGCGTGCAGCGGCAGGTGTTCGATGGCCTGTCTGTGACGGCGGGCTGGTATCGTCGCACGTATCAGAACCTGCTGGGTGAAGACAACCTGCTGCTCGATCCAGTGGCGGACTACGCGGCGTTCAATGTCGCCAACCCGATCGGCAACGGGGAGACCATCACGATCTACAACCTGAACCCGGCCAAGCGCGGTCAGATTCAGATCCTTGAGTACAACTCGGACGACAACACGCACATCTCGAACGACTGGGAGTTCAGCTTCAACAGCCGGCTCCCGAACGGCTCGACCATCTTCGGCGGATGGACGGCGATGCGGAACGTCGCCGTGACGTGCGACAACGACAACCCGAACGGGTTCGAGCAGTCCGACCTCTACTACGCGATCAATTTCCGGCGTGGCGGGCGGTTCTGCGACGAGCGCGAGCTGGACATTCCCTACCGGCACGACTTCAAGATGGCGGGCACGCTGCCGCTGCCGTATGGCCTGGAGTTCAGCGGCACGATCGTGAGCTTCGCAGGCAACGAAACGCAGACGGTGTGGAACGTGCCGGCGAACGTGTTCCCGGGCGGGCAGCGCACGGAGACGACCAACGTGCGGCTGACGGCGCCGGGCACACTGTATCTCGAGCGGTGGAACCAGGTGGACATCGCGTTCAAGAAGGTATTCAACTTCGGCGGGCGCAGCTTCACTGCGCAGGCCGATATCTACAACCTGTTGAACGGCGCGAACATCACGACGGATACGCAGACGTTCGGACCGAGTCTGCGCTTCCCGAACACGATTCTGCAGGGACGACTCCTGCGGCTCGTGGCGCAGGCACGGTTCTAGACTCGTATACAAGGCAGTACGTCACAGGGGCGTCGAGGAGGCTTCCTCGGCGCCCCTCGTTTGTTTCCGTGTCCTGTGCGCGTCCGGAAGGATCTCGTCGGTCCGGATCCGTCAGGTGCCAGGGTTGGCAGCAAGGACGGATAGAAGCCGATCGAGATTCTGCTCGTTCGCCGGTTCGACGATGTGCCGGATGCGGGCGGCAACAGCAGGATCCTCGAACTCCTGAACCCAGGTGATCGCGGTTCCCGTGTCATGCCCGGCCAGCGTCACCGTGAGCACGTAGTGCGGCTGGGAGATGTGCTGGATCACTACTTTGGACGGAGCGTCCAGCTCGCGAAAGACACTCTCGTTGCGCGCGTGGGCCCCGCCCGGCCCGTGCATCACGAACTTCCAGCGGCCTCCGGGCCTGAATTCGAAGACCTCGAAGGTGCTGGTGAATCCGTTGGGCCCCCACCACTGAGCAAGGAGCTCGGGCCTCGCGAACGCCTCGAAGATGTTCTGCGGTGAATAGGGGAGCACTCGATGGCTGCGAAAGACACCGTCAGTGACATTGCCGGGTTTCCGTTCGTCAGCCATGAGTCCTCTCTGCCAATCAGTCCGGAATCTCCGCCTCGACCAGCCTCGCCAGAAGCGCAAGGGATTCCTGCCAGCCGAGCGTGCATGCTTCAGGCGGGATCACGTCCGGAATGCCCTCCTGAACGATGTTGACTTCCGTTCCAACGGAGACTTTCTTCAGGCGAACGGCCACCTTCATTTCGCCGGGCAGGTTGGGATCGTCGAACCGATCGGTCCACCGAATGAGCTCGTTCGGTACCAGCTCGACGTACTCGCCGCCGAAGGACTGGCTCTTGCCGGAGGTGAAGTTGGTGAACGACATCTTGTACGTCCCGCCCGCTCGTGGATCCATGTGGTGCACCTTGGCGGTAAAGCCGTTCGGCGGGAGCCACTTGACCATGGCGTCGGCGTCGAGGAACGCACGGTAGACGCGCTCCGGCGTGGAACGCAGCACCCGATGGAACTGAACAGTGTTCGGCATCATCTCCTCCTGAGCGGCACTGCCTCTGTGCCGTTTCCTGATCTCTTAGACTGACGGCCGCCGGAGAAATCATCGTTACGTTGCAGGAACGAGTCGCCCGCGTCTGGTTGGGTTGAGGAGACGGGGCTTGCCGGCGACGGCCAGGGCCGGGCTAGCGGACTTCGATGAAGATCTCGCCACTCGTGCTTTCCCCATCCAGCCGCTCCATCCGGTACAGGACCATGTTCGGAGTTTCGCCGGGCGTGAGCTCGATGACGCGGGTCGAGACCGGGGCGTTTTCGGGATGACGGCGGAACGTGTCACCCTCCTGGATGTATGCGACGTTGGCGGCGTCGGGCAACGGCAGGCTGGCTGCCCCTTTCAAGGGGCCTGTGAAGAGGATGATCATCCGTGCGCCGGTTGACTCGCCGGGCTGACCGAACCTCTCGCCCCCTCGAATCACCACGCGTCCGCCCTCGATCGCCTGCCCCAGCAGCGCCCGGTCCTCCTGCGCCAGCAGGCCTCGAAGCTCGAAATCTCGCAGGCGAATGGGCGGAGGCCCTGGAGTCCAGATCCCGAAGATCGAGGTGACGTCAGGTTCCTGGCCGGGCTCAGCCTGAGCACCGACGGGCGTATCGCTGGCGAGGAAGAGGCTCAGAAACGCGAGGAGAAGACTCGCCGGGAGAATGCGCAGAGAAGGCATGTCCCAGAATATGCCTTCATACCCTGGAGAAGCGAACTCGGTCAGCAGCTGAGGCCGCCGGACGGCCGTCGTGCCTCCGGCGCGTTCGCGCGCGCGCGCGTACGCCGGGCTTCTGACGCGCTGGCGCGTGCGCCGGAGCCTTCGATCCGATTCGGTCCGGCTCCGCAGGTCCACCGGACGCCTTCACCAGCTCAATCGGCGCGGCCACCAGTTTCTGGATGTCCCGCAGCAGACTGGCATCGGCGGCTGAGACCAGCGAGACGGCTCGCCCCTGGTGTCCGGCGCGGCCCGTGCGACCGACGCGATGCACGTAGTCTTCGGCCACGAGCGGCAGGTCGAAGTTCACGACGAGCGGCAGCTGAACGATGTCGAGCCCGCGCGCAGCAATGTCGGTCGCCACCAGCACGCGCAGCCTGCCGGTCTTGAAGTCGTCGAGCGCACGGGCACGAGCGCCCTGACTCTTGTTGCCGTGGATGACGCCTGCGGTGATTCCGCGGCCCTGGAGATCGTCGCCGACGCGATTCGCGCCGCGCTTGGTCTTGCAGAACACCAGCGCCTGAGTCTTTCCGCACTCAATCAGGATGTCGGTCAGCGCCTGGCGCTTGCGATCGACGGAGACGTGATGCACTTGATGCGTCACCTGCGCCGCGACGGCCTGGTCGCCTGACACATCGACGCGGATGGCGTCCTTCGTGAACTCCCGGGCCAGCCGGACGATGCTCTCCGGCAGTGTCGCTGAAAACAAGAGCGTCTGCCGGCGCCGCGGCAGGATCGCCGCGATGCGGCGGAGCGCCGGAAGGAAGCCCATGTCCAGCATTCGATCGGCCTCGTCCAGCGTGAGCACTTCGACCGCTGACAGATCGACGGTTCGCCGCTGGATATGGTCGATGAGGCGGCCGGGCGTCGCGACGACGATATCCGTGCCGCGACGCAGTGCCTGCACCTGCCCGCTCATCGAGACGCCCCCGAAGATGGCGGTCACGCGGAGCCGCCTGGGAGCGTAGCCGGAGAGCGCCTGGTGAACCTGCACGGCAAGCTCTCTCGTAGGGACGAGGACGAGACCACGCGGAGTCTGGCGGCCGGCGGCAGCACCCGGCGCGAGGAAGCGATCGATCATCGGCAGACCGAACGCGGCGGTCTTGCCCGTGCCGGTGTGCGCCCGAGCCAGCATGTCCACGCCGGTCAACACGAGCGGAATTGCTTCGAGCTGGATGGGTGTGGGTGTTGCGTAACCGAGTCGGATCAGCGATTCACAGGCGGCGGGGCTGAGGCCCAATTGCGAAAACATGGACAGTCCTCGAGTGCCCAAGAGCGATTCCCAGCGGCGCTGTCGGGTAAGTATGGACGCGTCGCCGCCATCATGGCGTCACAGCGTCGATCGAAGCACAAGCCTCGAGCGGATTCGTCTCGGAGCTACGCAGGATATAAGGGGGACAGGGCCAGGACGCGGCCCCACGCTTACAGACGGCAAAGCACGTGGGAAGATCCGATGGTCAGCAGTCTATCACAGGCACATGGGAGCCTGATGATCAGGGCGAAGTCTCAGCAGGAAGGAAACGCAACCAGCGCATTGAGCAGCGGTACTTCGTTCCGTCGAGGCTGCGGCTCACGAGCGAACCATTCAGCCAGACTTGCGCTGTCCACTTCGAGCGTCTGACCGGCCGGTCGGAGCGCCCGCGTCACCTCGGCAGGCTCGGCCTCGACCTCGAACGCGTCGAACCCGTACGGAATGCCCTCCGAGTCGATCGGCGAGCTGCGGTCGGCGATGTGAAAGTGCAGGTGCGCTTCGGTGGAGTTTCCAGTGTTGCCGACGCGTCCGAGCACCTCGCCCCGCCGGACCCTGTCCCCCTGGCGCACCCGGACACTCCCGAGTTGCAGATGAGCATAGACAGCCCACGCGCCGTCGCCGATGTCGAGCAGGACGTAGTTGCCGATGAGCGTTCGTGGCGTCATGGGGACGGCCCGGGCGACGGGGTCTGGAGTGTTCTCGGGGATCCCGTCCAGCGTCCCCACGACGACGCCGTCGGCGACGGCAAGGACGTTCGCGCCGAATGACCGGTAGCTGTCGTTCCTCAGCGGGTCGCCGCGAAATGTTCGACCGTCGTCGTAGAGTTGCACCCAGTCGATGGCGAACCGCTGTGCGAGGCGCGCCTCACCAGTCAGCGAGAGAAGCGTGCGCCGGTGGTCGATATTGTTGTCAGGGCCGTTGGCTGCAAGCCAGTGCTCTCCCTCGAGTGGTGGACCGACCATGCGAGGCGCTTCGGTCGCGACAGCAACCTCGAGACCTTCCATCGCGATCGCATCCGTTCCTGATCCGTCAGCCTTCGGCAGACTCAGCTCGACACGGTGTGTCAGGAGGCGTGGCACGGCGCCCGAACCAGCAGACAGCCACACGAAGAGCACCGAGCTCTGGCCGCCCCCGAGCACGTTCGGATTCGGATCGTCAGGCGGCGCGCCGAACTTGCGAAGGGCCGCCTCGAGGCCGTCTCCTTCGAGGCGGAGCAGTGCCCGCGAACCGGAACCGTCCCTCACTTCGACAACCGCAATCGTTGCCGGCCGTGGCGAGAGGTTCTTGATGTGCACCTCGTAGGCAAGGTGTGTCTGGCCGCCTCCCACGAGAGGTCGCGGCGGGACCGGGACGCGCATGTCGAGCGGCGAGAACGAGGCGGGCGCCTGGGCCAGCATCAACGCCGTCGTGAGGACCACGGCGGAGGCAGCAGCGATCCAGGGAAGGATCGTTCGCGTGGAAGAGCTGGTCATGGCCGCGCGAGCCTCAATTGAACCGACCGCTCATGTTCGCACGAGCGGCCGTGACCAGCCACCGCTACTCGAACGTGATGTTGTGGGCCTCGAGAAGCTGTCCGGTCGCCCGTTCGAACGCGGCGAGCGCCTTGTTCAGATCGGATTCCGCCTGCGCATACTGCGTGCGCGTCGCGATCAGCAGCGTCTGGCGCTGCACGACGAAGAAGACAGTTGACGTACCCGCCTGGAAGCGGCGCTGCTCGCTGGCGTACTGCTCTTCGGCGGTGCGCCGCGCCGCCGTCGCCGAATCGAGGCGCGCCCGGCCGGACACGACCGCCTGCAGCGCGTTGCGGACGTCGGCCTCGATTGCCTCCTCGAGCTGCTGACGTTCGAGCTGAACACGCCTGCCCTCGACGAGCGAGGCCGCAAGGTTTGCTTCGGCGGAGCGATTCCTGAGAGGCAGCGAGATCTGCACGCCCACTTCGACGGTGGGGAAGTCCTGACCGAAGAGGCCCGAGAACGACTGGCCGTAGCCGCCCAGCAGATTTGGCGGGACCGACGATCCGCCGCCGCCAAACGAAGGAAGCGGGGCGAGTCCCTGCGCCTCGGAAGATCGGAAGAGCACA